>CAIYTL010000161.1 GCA_903929105.1 uncultured Micrococcales bacterium
TAAGTATCAACAAAAGTTGCACACCTTTGGTGATCGACCAACTTTGTCGCCAAGAATATCCAATCGTTTGGCTGTCGTTAGCCGCGGTAACTCGCCAGAGCCAACCAAACTCTGTTTGGCCAACCAGCTCGAGTTCACGCACCGAATTAAGTGCAGCGTTCAAGTCTGGCGAGTTGCCTTCAGGCACCAAGACAAAACCAATGTTTGCAGCTTCGAGCGCTGGAGTGAGTTTTTGGCCATTTGCTGAAACCAGGTTTGCCACCAAAGTATCAATCGCTAGGTATTCGCTATTTTTCGACTCATTTTGAGCAAGCGCATAGCGGTAGGCAGTCGAATTTGCTTCGAGTTGCAGACCTTCGGGCCAGACCAAAGTGGCCGCAAATTTGTGATCATCAAGTTGAGCAATCTTGAGCAGCCTGAGGTGACTGCCCTGAGCGGCTTCGGCTGCCACAATCGCGGGAACGGTTCGGCCGTCATTGTGGCTCAATAAAACCGGTTGACTTGGCAAGAGTGGAGTGCTCACGCCAAAGGCACCTATTGATGCAATAAGCAGGGCTACCAGACCAAGTGAACCAAAGCCACCAGCAAGCTTCTTGTGATTCGCAGCAACGGCTTCTAGACCCAAACCGGCAGCCAAAATTAAACTCATCGAAACCACCGCTGTGCTTGAAGCTGCGCTGCCGTGCACTTCAAGGCTTGCAAACCAAGACTCTTGCAGCACGAAACCGGCGGCAGCGGCAACCACGGCTGCAGCTATGAGGCCAAATGCAACCAGCGCTCGATTTGCAAAGAGAGCCGCGAATGCAAACAGCCCAACGAACGCAGGCCAAACCATAAGCCACTGCCAACCTTCGGGTTGTGAAGATGAGGCTATGAACCCATTCGGCAAACCTGCCAGCACTTGCCAAAAACTCTGCGCGGCAGAATCGACCGGCAACCCAGGGTCGCTAAAAATTGCCAGAGGATGCCCCAGAGACACGGCCATGTACCACGCATACGGCGCTATCAGCGCGGCCGCAAGCGCGGGAATCCAGGTCAGCACTGCGAGTCGTTTAGGTTTGACAAAAGCCAAAACAGCTAGGCCACAAAGCAGCACTAGCGCTGACGCCGAAGACGCCACCGTGACTGCGGCAAAAAGCAAACCGCTAACGCCGATCCAGCTTGATTGCCTGGCGCGAGCATTTCGACCAGCCGATACATTCAACAATTTAGAGACCGAAATCACGAGCCATGGCAAGGCGACCCAGGTCAAGATTGCTCCGATGCGAGCTTGTTCTTGAGCTGCCAAAAGACTTGGCCAGAGCGCGTAACACAGGGCCAGCAGGTTTCTGATCCAGGCGCGCTTAGTCGCTAGGCCAGTGGCGTGCCAGGCGCCCGAAAAAGCTAGCGACCGTGCCAACAAAACTAAAACAGCCAACGCCAGGCTCGGGGTAACGAACCAGAACGTGCCAATTGCGGTCAGCAGCCAGTTAATCGGGTCACTGGGAGCTGCTAGGCCTAATCCGTTGTATTGCCAAGAAGAACCTGCACGACCTGCCAGTTTTAGCCAGTCATTGCTCAGCGGTGCGAATGAGCCACCGACAGCTGCATCAGCCGTGGGCCAATATTGCCAACTCGAAATTAGCAGTGCCATAGATATAAACCAGGCTCCAGCGGCTGCAAAGCTGCGGCTGCTCGGCGTCGGTGTGTTTTGTGAATCTGTTTGGGCTGCTGCGGAATTACCCGCAAAGTCGTCTGCCACGTGATCTTGCAACATTCGGTTTCGGTGTCGAACCATCGCCCAAGTTGCTCGCAACGGCCACAAAGCGCGCAATGAAATATCTCGGTTTCGGTTTGCCTTGGCTCGGCTAAGAAGTCGAACCGGCAGGGTAAAAAAGCCCCAAAGCGCCGCCGAAAGCTCGGTGAAAACTAGGTTCGGTCGCTTGCTTGCAATGCTCCAAAGGGCTCGAAAAATGCCGTTGGCTGGCAACAGAATTGCATAAAGCCAAACCAAGGTCACGGGCAAATAAGCCAATTGCAGGTGTATCTCAGCACGCCGCTTGGCTGTCTCAGTGCTTCCCTGCAACCACTTTCGCGGGCGTTTGCCATTCAAGCTAAGTTGCGCGTGACCGATGCGGGCGGCAGGCACCACCACAACTCGATAACCGCTCAGACGCGCACGAATTGAAAAGTCAATGTCAGATGCCAAGTTTGGCGCGTGTCGGTCGAAACCCTGAAGCCGACGATATAGATCTGCCCGAATTAGGGCACCAGCTGTTGAAATGGCAAAAACGTCATCAACATCGTCATGCTGCGCTTGGTCAAGTTCGTGGTCGACCAAACTAAAGATTCCGCCCAGCTTGGTAAGCGTCAGACCTTGCTGCACGATCAGGTTAGGCTGCGCTGGGTCTAAGTGTTTCGGGCCCAACATTGCGACCGAGGGCGAAAGGTCGGCCGCAGCTAAAAGTTTTTCGAGGGCATCGGGCTCGGGCACACTATCGTCGTGCAACACCCAAAACCAAGAACTTTGGTTCTCGCCACTATCACCGTCGATTAAATCAATCGGGTCAAGCGCGTTGCCGGCAAGGTTGGGCGTAGTGTAAATCGACGCTATCTGCGAAGCACCCGCTGAAATTAAGGCGCTAAAACTGTTGTCGGTGCGGCGAATGACTTTAGAAATTCGAAACTGAGCAAGAATTTCTGAAGGTTCAGCGCCCGAAGAACTGTCAACGGCAATAATTTCGTCGACCTGACGGGTTTGCGATGCAACAGCGAGTAGCGTCTTTTTCAGCCAATCTGGCTGGTCGTGACTGATTACTACCGCTGAAACGCGAACACTCATGGTTGAGGTCGCTTCAGCGCTTTAGGCGCGCTTCTTGAGCTTGCGACGCTCGCGCTCTGAAAGCCCGCCCCAGATTCCGAAACGCTCGTCGTTTTCAAGGGCGTAGTCGAGGCACTGAGCTTTCACTTCGCAACCGCCGCAAATTCGCTTGGCGTCACGAGTTGATCCGCCTTTTTCAGGAAAAAATGCTTCAGGGTCAGTTTGAGCACAGAGTGCCTCGGCCTGCCATGCCAGTGCGTCAGAGTCAGGGTTTGCATAAGCGCCTGCTACCCCAAGCAGGATCGGATCGATGAACCAGTTTTCGGGAACCCGGCTGTTACTTTCCATGCTGTGAATCCTTATCTTTAACGCTGCTGGTCAGCAGTCGCTCAATGACTTTCGTCGTTGTAATTACACTGGTGTAACTCCCTATAAGTCAAGTTGAGACAAGCCTTGCTTCACACTCGGGCGTGTCGCAAACTTTTTTAGGCAACCAGCGGTGTTATCGAGTTGAATGCTGCCTGAATTGCCCGTGAAATCAAGGTTTTCAAGCAGAAACAACAAACCGCTAACATTGACGCATGAGTGTATTGGTGACTGGCGGAGCAGGTTATATCGGCTCGCATGTTGTAAGACTGTTACAAAATCGCGGCGACAAAGTTGTGGTTGTCGACAACCTTTCAAACGGAATTCAGGATCGAATCGGGGCCGCGACACTCGTTCAAATTGATTTAGCCAGTGAAACAGCGACCAAGACCTTGGTCGAAACAATGCGCGCTCATGAGGTTACCGCCGTGATTCACTTTGCGGCTCTGAAACAGGTTGGCGAATCGGTTGCGCGCCCAGAGTGGTATTTTCAGCAGAACATCGGTGGCCTCGCAAACCTGCTAACTGCAATGCATGAGGCACAAGTTAACAGGCTAGTTTTTTCATCAAGCGCCGCCACATATGGCATGCCCGACGTGCCTGCCGTTAGCGAAGAAATTTTATGCGAGCCAATAAACCCTTATGGTCAAACCAAATTAATTGGTGAGTGGATGGTCGCAAACGCAGCCACGGCTTGGGGTTTGCGCGGGGCAAACTTAAGATACTTCAATGTTGCCGGTGCTGGTTGGCCAGAGCTAGCTGACACTGCAGTGGCAAATCTGGTGCCGATTGTCTTCGCCGCTCTTCGCGCCGGCAAATCGCCGAAAGTTTTTGGCACTGATTACCCAACTGTTGACGGAACCTGCGTGCGCGATTATGTTCACGTTCTTGATCTGGCTGAAGCTCACTTGAGCGCTCTTGACTACCTAGAACAAGACAATCGGCCGCACAGCACATTTAACGTTGGCACTGGGCAAGGGTCTTCGGTGCTTGAGGTGTTGGCGCAGGTTCGACTCACCACGGGCATCAATTTTGAAGCCGACCTTCAGCCGCGACGAGCTGGTGACCCGCCATCACTGGCTGCCGATGTTACGCGCATTCGCGAAACGTTGGGCTGGTCTGCCTCTAGAAATCTAAAAGACATCATCGACAGCGCTTGGGCGGCGATTAGCTAAGCAAATTTTGCTAGCAGGCTAAAAATGCTCGACCGCTGCCTGACAGGCTCACGAACTTTGCGTCAGAAGTCACCAGAGCAGCTTCGCCGCGTTTAATCACCAGGTGTTCGCCAAGGCTGTCAGAGATCGAGATTTCGCCACCGTCGCAAAGCAGAATCGAATCACCCGAAATCTTTAGGTCGGCTAACACTGTTGCGCCGGTCAAATCAAGCCGATACAAGGCAAAGTCTGGGCAGTCGGCTTGGTAGCGAGACAGACCAGTAAGAATCGGTTTTGGCTCAAGAATTTCAACCCTCGAACTCACAAACTGCACAACCGTTTGAAGTTCGGCTATGTCTACGTGCTTGGGGGTTAGCCCGCCTCGCAGAACGTTGTCTGAGGCTGCCATGATTTCAACGCCTAGACCAGATAGGTAGGCATGAATGTTGCCTGCCGGCAAATAAAGGCCTTCACCGGCTCGCAGGCTGACGTGGTTCATCATGAGCGCAACGATTATTCCGGGGTCACCCGGGTAGAGCTCATGCAACCGACACGCTAGCTCTGACTTGGTGGCGAGGTCGGCCGTGACTTTATCGAGCTCACCTTTTGATGCAAAAGCTAGGTTAAAGGTTTGGCGAAGACCATCTGCCCCGCTGAGAGCTGATGCAAAAGGAGCCATCGAAGGCCCAAAGCTTTGAAAAAGTTCGATGGTCTCTGAAACTTCGCGAAAACCACACAGGGCTTCAAAGCCATCAACCAAAGCCACGATCATCTCGGGTTTGTGACGGTCATCTTTGTAATTGCGCGAGGGCGAATCAAGTGGCACTCCGGCAGAATTTTCGCGAGCAAAACCCTCAACTGCCTGAGCCGAGTTTGGGTGAGCTTGAATGCTCAACGGTTGGTCTGCTGCCAAAATTTTCAAAAGATAGCTGAGCGGCTTGCCTTCGAGAGCAGCTAAAACTGTGGTGGATGGTTCGTCTTCAAAAAAAGTTAGTGACCCAGAGTGCGTGCCATACCAAACTTCAGCCATCGGCCCACCGGTTGCAGGCAAGCCAAAAAAGTCGGCGATTAGGGTTTTTGACCCCCACGCATAGTCGCGCGCCGAGTTGGCTATCTTGCGAATCACCAGTGCCTGCCTTTCAAATGAAACTGTTTTAACTTTAGGTGAGTCACAGCAATAAACTGAGACCCATGCATGCAATCACCGAGCCGATTCGCATCATTACCGACCCCCGACAGAAGGGCTACCGGCCAAGAACTTGGATCGCAACGGGTGGCGTGTTTATTTTGATGGCCGCTGACGGTGTTCGTGCTGGGGTCGGCTGGTGGGGCTGGTTTATCGCCTTTGCAGTTTTTTGGGCGCCAGCTATGGTGTTGTTGTTTCGCAGCAAACTTGCCCGACTTTGGGGCCAGTTGCCGCTTTCACTAATTGCAATTCACGCACTAATGCTGCTGAGCCTGATCTGGTCTGCCTACACGTTTTATACGTTTCGAGTTTTAGGTTTGCAGTTTGGTCTAACTCTGTTCGCGCTGTTTCTGGTGGCGAGGTTTGACTGGCGAGAGCTGCTAAGAATTTTTGCAAATGTGATTCGCGTAATTTTGGCCAGCTCTATCGTCTTTGAACTTTATGCAGGAATCACACACACCATGATCAGGCCTCTAGTTTTTGACAACCCCGGAGGCGCTGCGGCAAACTCAACCTATTTTTGGACCGAAGCGAACATTTTTAAAGGCGAACGAATTCAGGGAATCGTCGCTAATGCAAACACGTTAGCGGCCATTGCGATGGTTGGGGTGATTCTGTTTGCGGTTGAGCACATGATTTTTGGCGTTTCGCGCTGGTTGAGTTGGGTCAGCATGATTATGGCCGCCCTAACCATCGCTCTAACCAAGTCGGCGGGCGTCGGTTTCGCTCTAATCACGGTTATCTTGGCCGGCGTTGTTTCTATTGCTGCTGAAGGCAAAGATCGTGACACTCGCCACAAGTACTATCGGCTAGCCTGGTCGTTTTCTGGAATAGTCATGTTTTTTGCCTTGGTTTATCGCAACGAGGTGTTCACGTTTATTGGCAAGAGCCCTGACATGACCGGGCGTGCAGGCATCTGGAAGAACGTTATGGCGCTAGTCGCACAGCGCCCAATTCAGGGGTGGGGCTGGGTGAGTTACTGGATTCCCGGCATCAAACCTTTCAAAGGCCTTGGCGTTGTTCACGGCGTTGAGTACTACCAATCGCACAATGCCTACATCGAAATGTTCTTTCAGCTGGGAATCATCGGTTTAGCGCTATTTGTCGGGCTTTTGATAGTGGCTTTTGTGAAAGTGTGGCGGCTTGCGGTTCGCCACACGAACCCGCTTTATTTGTGGCCAATTTTGTTGTTAGTGGGCCTCATGGCGCAAAATCTAACCGAGTCGCGCATGCTGGTTGAAATCGGATGGGTGTATCTGGTCATCATCACGGTAAAAGTGAATGAGCCTATTGACACTTTGGAACCCGTGGGCAGGTCAACAAAACGTGCAAAGTTGGTTCCAAGGCAACTTCGTCGGCTGATTTTGAAGAGTCAGCCTAAGGAATAATCAATACCTGACCAGCCTGAATCTGGTTGATGTTGGTCAACTTATTAGCTTTAGCGATTGCCGCGATTTTCGCTTTGATGGCGGCTGCGCTCGCCCCAGTTGGCAAAAACTTTTTAGCAATTTTGCTCATGGTGTCGCCGGCGACAACTGTGTATTTCTTTACGCTTGCGGTTGGTGCCGGCGTGGGCTTTGGGGTGGGTGAAGGCTTAGGGGTGGGCGAGGGCTTAGGTGTCGGCGAAGCCGTTGGTGTCGAGGTCGGTTTCGGTGTCGAGGTCGGTTTTGGAGTGGTGGTAGGGCTGGCCGATGGGCTAGCGCTAGGTGTCGGGTTCGGAGTTGCAACGGCAGAAGGCAGATTGACCGGCGTTGCTGCAGATTTTTTGATTGGTTTGCCAGTGCTAAAGAAGCTGGCAAACGCTGCGCTTACTTTTGCAACCGCAGGGCCATTGCCTCGAAGTTTTAGGTACTGCGCTTTAGTGTTCACCAGTCGCTTTTGACCGCCGGCTATAAACCAGTACTGACCGTCGGGTGTCACTATGAAGCGACCGATTTGAGCGTTGGTGCGGTTTATCGTCGCGCAAGTTGATGCGTCTAGCACGAATGAGCTGCCGGCAAACTCGACTGCCCAAGTTGAATTGACGGGATGCAAAGTGCCGTCAACGGCGACCAAAGTTTTGTCGCCACACTTGACGGTTAGACCCGAAAGAGTTGTGGTTTGACTAAATGAGCCAAGAACATCGCTTTCGACAGCAATTGCCTTAGTTAGACCAAACTGCGCTGCAAGGGCAGGGGTTTGCAGTTTGATGCGGTGATCGAGGCCGTCAATCAAGAAAT
This sequence comes from uncultured Micrococcales bacterium, assembly GCA_903929105.1. Taxonomy (GTDB): domain Bacteria; phylum Actinomycetota; class Actinomycetes; order Actinomycetales; family Microbacteriaceae; genus Rhodoluna. The sequence continues at coordinate 7,726 of CAIYTL010000161.1, forward strand.
TGCTCGGCTTGCCTCTGACGGTTACGAACGAACCAGGTGCAAGTTGGGTAGGGCCGGCTTGAATCGCCAAAAGCGCGGCGTCAGGAATCACCACAGCAACGGGCTTTGAAATATCTGCACCGATGAGCGAAGCAGCTTGCGAGCTCTCGATTTGACGGCGCAGGCCACCCCTGACAAGGTAGCTGGTTTTGTTCGACGCTGTGCGAACTAAAACAGGTGCGGTGAGCGGCTGAGTGTCGGTTGGCAGTTTGTTCAAGAATGCCTGCGATACCGGCGTTGGCACGGCGGGGTCGACGAATTCTGCAGGGTTCGTCAGCTGCTTTTTTCCTTTGGCAGTAATCAAATAGGTGTCGCCGCCAGGGCCGACTATGACGTCAGAAACCCGGTGTCGGCTTGTGACGGTTGACACTCCCCCAGTTGACAAACTGCCAGATGATTTTCTGAACCACTTAGTGAAATCGGCTATTGCCGATACTGAAGGATCCAACTCAAAATAATTGCCACCCACGATCACACCGGCGTTGGCGTTATCGCGGTTTATCAGCCAACTGCCGTCGGCAGCAATAGGTGCGCCCCAGGGCAAATATTTGAATGTATCAGCCGCTATTGGAGATAGCGCAGGCAGTGTCAAGTTCGCTGCCGCGATTGAATCGTTGTCAAGAATTTCGTGACGCACACCGTTTTGAATCCAATAGCTGTCGCCGTTAGGCCCTGAAACATAGGTGGTAACAGACCCGCCGGGTGCCAAAGCCGAAATTTGCGAATTAGTTAACTGAACTGCCTTCTTGCAGTCGAGGCCGATTGCCGCAACCTGGTTGCAGTCACTAAAACTGAAACGCTTAGAGTCATCAACAAAGTAGTACTGGCCGGTTGCAGAACTGAAGACTCGCGTGAGGTCTTGGCCCAATTTGAAACTGTTCAAATAGGCTTGCGAAATCGTGCCGACAGGCCCCAAAGGTGCAAGGGCGCTTGCCAATGCTGGGTTCGGCACGCGATATCTGGTGTCGTTGACAATTAGATAGGTGTCTGAGCTGTCGCTTTTCAGCAAGAACCCGCCACCGATCGGGCTGCCGAACCAATCCCAGTAATACCGCCAAAAGTTTCGGTTGCCGTAGGCACTGCAACTGTCGCCCAACGAATACAAGTTTTTAAGTGCGGCGTCGTTGGGAACATAAGGCGTGTAATAGTAAAGGTTCGCGGTTGCTTGATTTTGCAGAACAAATGACTTGAATCCGCAGGTGGCAGGAGTTTTGACGTTGCCGTTTCGGTCGAGCACCGCATAGCTCTTGGGGCTGTATGGTCGCGAAATTGTTTTGCCCGGCTTGAGGTAGGTGTAAGAACCTTTGGGGTTGCCATACCATCGCATTTGGCCTGAGGCATGATAAATCTGGTTGAAAAGACCCGTGTAGACATTGCCGCAAATAGCAGGGTTGCTGTCAGGGCAGCCATAACCCAGAGCGGCCTTGTACATGTAAGCACTTGGGTTGGTGCTGGTGATAAGACCTTGCTCTTTTTGAAGCATCACCAAAATAACTCTGGGATTGATTCCGCAGGCGTTGGCGACGGTGAAAATTATTTGGGCGGCTGACTGCTTTTTAGCTGCAGAAATCGCCGCACAGCGACCGACGTCAGCTGACTGGGCTGCGACATCCATTGAATAATTTTTGAGACAGGTGGGGCTGCGCTTAGCGGTGCAAGTTGGAACTTTAGAATCGAGAAACCGTTGAATATCGTCAACGCTCATGGTTCCGAAATCATAAAAAACGCTGTCGCTGATGATTAGGCCCGGGTCAAATCGTGAACCTGACAAAGCTAAAGCCGAAGGCACCTCACCGGTTATGGCGGTCAAGGCAGAAGCAGCGAACACCAAACTGGTGATCGCCGCGACTAGCCGTGATGCCCGCCAAAACATTAGGGAATCGTCACCGCGAAGAAGTTAGATTTGCCTGAGGCGCTTGTCGACTTGTAACTCACTTGAACAGCGGCTGTTCCACTGGAGAGACCGTTGATAGGAATCGTGATCGGAAAACACTGCGTGCTGGCTGCGTTTGCTTCGGCCGAGACAGCTGGGTAAGAAGTCGTGACGCCGGCGTCTTTCACGATTGCCGTGCAAGAGCCCCCCGTTTCGGTGACGTTAATGACCTGCGCAATCACCGTAATCGTGCCGGCCGAAGGGTCAACACTGGCGTCAACAACTTGAATGTCGGCGTCGATTAGGTTAGTCGGGGTTGGTGTGGCCGATTCGGTCGCGGTGGCGGTCGGAGTCGGGGTTTGGGTGTCAGTGGCTGTCGGGCTGCTACTGGCTGTTGTGGTTTCGGTGGCTGTCGGAAGGCTCGTTGCGCCCCAGTTCGGATAAAACATGCTGCAACCGGCAAGCGCCAGCACGCTCAAAACTACAGCTGCCGCAAATGCTACTTTTTTCATTTTGGCCTTCTTCTTTCAAGGGCGTTCTGCACGACAAAAGCGCAACTTTTAGCCGTGAAGCTGCCCTTTAATCTTGGCTTGAATTGCTGAGAAATTTGGGTTAATCATGTTGACGCCATTAGCTGGCACTAGCTCGAGAGTGCGCATTCCATTGCCGCGGTTTTTTAGAGCCAGGTTTACATAAACCGCGAGCATGTCGCTCGAAATATCGGTGGTGATCATTTTTTTGCCAGCGGCCGCAATTGATTGAAAATTCAAAAGCAACTTGGTTGGGCTCACTTGTTTTATTAGTGCGTTTTCAACTTCGCGCTGTCGCCCCATTCGGGCGTAGTCGCTGTTGCCGTTCAGGCCGTGCCTTGAACGGGCATACCAAAGCGCCATGCCGCCAGACATATGTTGCACACCTGGTTCGATAAAAGCACGGGCATCGCTGCCGTCGTCTAGTTTGCCGCCAACCGGCAGGCGCATTTTGACATTGATTGTGACGCCGCCCAAGGCATTAATCAGACCTTTGAACCCAGACATATCAATCAACACATAGTTTGAAATCGTTAATCCGGTGATTCCCTGAACTGCTTCTTTGAGGGCTTGTAGGCCAGGCGTGATTCCGTTGGCGCGAGCTGTTGGATACAGGTCTTTGTGGTTGTTCATCACGTCAGTGTTGATGGCGTTCAGCAAGCAGGTGTCACCACAGTTATAGCCGTGCGGCCATAGTGCCTTCATCGGCGATCCATCGCTAAAAGGCGCCTGTTGCAGGTTGCGCGGAATTCCAATGTTCAATGCGTCGCCGGTCACGGCATCGAGGCTCAAAACCGAAACGCTGTCGGTGCGCATGCCAAAACGATCTGAACCCGAATCAGACCCCACCAGCATGATGTTGTAGCGCCCATCGACTGCTGAGGCAAAACCGTGCCGAGTGAAAATGGCGCTGACCAACGAGGCCTGTTCACGCGCCAGACTCGAGGCTGAAGCAAAACCTGTGGTTAGCAGAGCGGCCACAATAACCACGCTCAGCAGCGCGCCGAGTCGGTTGCGTGCCGGCAACCTGCCGACTTTCATGAGAGCCAAGGTGTTCAGGCCTAGCAGGGCATAAAGCAGGCCATAGCCCAGAAGCATCCAACCAAAAATGTTCATGGCAACCGGCGAGGTAGCAAACACCAGCAGCAAATTTATGTCGACAAAGGCAATGACACCAGCAGCAATAATCAAGAGCCAGCGGAGCAAATTGGCGACAATCGCAAAACGTGCCAACCATCGACGCCCTGCAACAAGTTGAGCGGTGCCCGGCAACAATAGGTTTAGCCAAAAAAGCCAACGGGCGCGCGTGCGCATTTGCACCGGTGAAAGGTTTTGAATATTGCGAAACAGGCTGGTTCGTTGCATCACCGATTCGTTAGAACCGTTAGCCCGGCTGAAAGAATCAGCTGCGCCTAAATTTGAGATTTTAACTTCTCATTCTTTTCGGCAACGCTCACAGCCAAGTTTGAACGAAAAGTTTCAAGCTGCTGGGTCAGTTGGCTGTCGAAAGCACCAAGAATTCGCGCCGCCAACAAGCCCGCATTGCGAGAACCGCCAATAGAAACCGTTGCAACTGGAATGCCAGCAGGCATTTGCACGATCGAAAGCAGAGAGTCCATGCCGTCTAACTTGGCAAGCGGCACCGGCACTCCGATTACCGGCAAAGTGGTTACTGAGGCCAACATTCCTGGCAGGTGGGCGGCGCCACCAGCACCAGCGATTACAACTTTGATGCCACGACCAGCGGCCGCTTTGCCCCACTCAATCATGCGCTCAGGAGTGCGGTGAGCTGAAAGAACTTCAACTTCATAGCCGATGCCGAACTCTTTGAGTGCATTCGCGGCCTCGCACATCACAGACCAGTCAGAGTCTGAACCCATGACCACGCCGACCAATATCGCTTCTGACATGCCAAGCCTCTCAAAGTTTGTTTCTCAAGCCAATTTTAGGCTCGTTGCCCAAAATGGCTCTGAACGCAACACCTGTGAGGCTATTTAGCCACCCAGCAAAATGCCAACGGTTTGCCAAACTTCTGAAGCAATGGCACTTTCAATTTGCCCCACCGCAGTGACGTGGCCCATCTTGCGGCCAGACCTGGCTGACTTGCCGTAGGTGTGAATTTTTACTGTGGGATGCGCTGCCATGGCCTTGCGATATTGCCCCACGAAAGTGTTCTTGTTATCGACACCTAGCAGGTTCACCATGATTGCGTAAGGTGCGGTCATTTCGGTTTCACCCAACGGCAGGTCAAGAACTGCTCGAAGGTGCTGCTCGAATTGGCTCGTAACTGAACCTTCGATGCTGAAATGCCCAGAGTTGTGGGGGCGCATCGCCAGCTCGTTGATCAAAAGCCGGGCATCGGTGGTTTGAAACATTTCGACTGCCAAAACACCTGTTACACCAAGGCCTTCGGCAACGTGAGCTGCAATCGCCACCGACAGCTCAAGAAGCGCCGGGGTGGTGCCTGGTGCTGGCGCAAGAACCTCGGCGCACACACCGTTGCTCTGCGTGGTTTGCACCAACGGCCAAGCTTTGAACTCGCCGCTTGGGTTTCTGGCGCTCAACTGCGCAACCTCACGCACAAACTCGACTTTTTCTTCGACCAAAAGTTCGCCTCCGAAACCTGCCAAAGCCTCTGGGGTTAGCCAATCGCTTGCCTCGTCAGAGCTTCGAACCACGCGAACGCCTTTGCCGTCATAGCCACCGATTGGGGTTTTCAAAATGGCTACGCCCGAGTGGTCTGCGATGAACTGATCTAGTTCTTCGGCGCTGGTTACAGCCGCCCATTCTGGCATCGGCAGGTTCAGCGCGCTTAGTTGGCGGCGCATGTGCAACTTGTTTTGCGCAAAAGCCAAAGCTTTTGACGGTGGCTGAACGTTCACACCTTTGGCTTCAAGTTTTTGCAAAATCTCTAGCGGCACGTGCTCGTGGTCAAACGTGATCACGTCAACTGTTTTGGCAAACTCTTGAACCACATCGAACTGGGTGTAATCGCCCACCATGGTTGCCGCAAGCGCTGCCGAAGAGTCTTCGGCTTCAGCTAAAACCTTGATGTCGAGGCCAAGATTTATGGCCGGCACGATCATCATTCGGGCCAACTGGCCACCACCGATTACGCCGACTCTCAGCTTGTTTTTATCTGACACTTGACCCTCTGACTAGATTCTGCATTTCGCGAGCAAGTTGTTTGCCTTTTGGCAAACCCCTCATCACTAGCGGTTCTTGACCGTGAATAAAAACTGTAACCCGACCGCGAACGAATTCCACGGCCGAAACTTCGTGCCAGCTGACCTCGCGGCGTTTTTGGCCGAACAAACCATCGCGCCAGACCACCCGCCCGGTCGAAACCTCAACCCAGGCGACTAGCTGACGCACGAGGGGCACCATCCATGCAAAAAAAATCACTAGGCATGCAACCACATAGACAGTCATCGACTGCCAAGATTCGAGGTTGCGGTTTTCAAAAAAAGCCAAAGCGGCAACAACAAGACCTAAAACCAAAGTAGGCAAGACCATGCGGCCGGCTCTTGGGCGCACTCTGACTAACTTTTGTTCCGGCTGAAAACTCACAATCTAATTGTGACTCATAAGCGGTGGCGCAGGTGCACAATATCGCCAGCAGCGACAGCGATTTTTTGGTTGTTAGCAGTTTTTATAACCAGGCGACCTTGTTCGTCGATAGTTTCGGCAGTGCCCCAAAGCTCATCGTCGCCGGGCAAAATCGCCTTCACCTCTTGGCCTAAAGTTAGGCACCCCCTAGAAACTTGCGCCTGCAAGCCAGCGAGCGCAGCGTTGCCTCGGTTCAGGTCGAAGGTTTCAACAAGTTGCCTGAGCTGGCCAAGGTATCTTGCCAAAATGTCATCGAGCGTGTCGGCGTCGATGGCACCGCCAGCTAGTGCTCGAGCGCTCGGGTCACCTAGCAAAGCTAGCGAGGTCGCGGTTTCAACGGGCAACTGCTCGCGGCTGAGCGTGAGGTTGAGCCCTGCCCCAACCACAACCCCGCTGCCGTCGGGCAAAAGTTCGCTGAGCACGCCGCATATTTTTTGGTCGCCAGCTAAAACATCGTTTGGCCACTTAACGCCGACCTGCGAGGCAGAGGCAAGTGCTTGAGCATCGGCGCTCTCGGCTAAACGGTCTATCACCGCACGAGACATGGCTAAACCGGCCAGCAACGGCAGCCAAGCAAAAGTTTCGAGCGCAGCCTCAGGGCGCAACAGCACCGACACAAATAATGAGCTGCCAGCCGGGGCGATCCACTGCCGACCCGAACGCCCGCGCCCTGCATTTTGATAGCCGGTGACATAAACCGAAAAGTTTGGCCAGTTATCGGCACCGCCCGTTAAAGCCGCAGTGATCAGATCGCTGTTCGTTGAACCGGTCTCTGCGATGTAAACCAGTTTGGTTGCGATTGCTGCACTTTTTGCTAACTCCATGCTCAAAAGGTTAGCGAACCTGCCTGCCTTCGATAGAGTTGTGGCAACCTGAAAATCATGGAGTGAACCTTGACGTCAGACAAGACACCGATGGATGAAGCCCTCTTCACCACAGCCGGCAA
>CAIYTL010000162.1 GCA_903929105.1 uncultured Micrococcales bacterium
AATGCTGGCTTGAAAAGTGTTGTCGCCCTTCCAGAAGGCCAAAATACCTTTTTCAACCTCAGGAAAACTCGGGCTTGGGTTGACACCCTCGCGCGCAGCATCTTGGTTGTTTTTTGGATACATGGTGAGCTTTCTTTGGGGCTGTAGCAAATGACTTCAAAAGTCAATGTTAACCTTATACAGTCTAAATTTCTGGAGAGTTTACGAGTGACTAACACAAGCCCTGCCGCAAAACCAAACTATCTTGCACCTGCAACCACACCTGAGAAGGCTGGCGTTGAAGGTTTAGAGCAAAAGTGGGGTCTAGTTTGGCAAAACGACGGCACCTATCGCTTTGACCGAACGGTTTCGCGCGAGCAGGTTTATTCAATCGATACTCCCCCGCCAACCGTGTCTGGCTCATTGCACGTAGGGCATGTTTTTAGCTACACCCACACTGATGTGGTGGCTCGTTTCAAGCGCATGAGCGGCTTTGAGGTTTTCTACCCTATGGGCTGGGATGACAACGGCTTGCCTACCGAGCGACGCGTTCAGAACTACTTTGGTGTTCGCTGCGACCCGACGCTGCCTTATGTTGAAGGTTTCGAACCTCCATTTGAAGGCGGCGACAACAAGAGCAGCAAGGCCGCTGACCAGATTGCGATTTCGCGCCGTAACTTTATTGAACTGTGCGTGAAGCTCACCACCGAAGACGAAAAGCAGTTTGAGGCCCTTTGGCGTCAACTTGGCGCCTCGGTTGACTGGGACCAGACCTATCAGACGATCTCGCCAAAAGCGCAGGCCGTCTCTCAGCAGGCTTTTTTGAACAACCTTGCCCGCGGCGAGGCTTATCAGTCGATGGCGCCAACTCTTTGGGATGTCACCTTTAGAACTGCTGTTGCTCAGGCTGAGCTCGAAGACCGTGAACAGCCTGGCGCCTACCACCGCCTCGGCTTCAATGCTGACCCGGCTTTGGTTGAAGGCGGCAAGGTTTTCATCGAGACCACCCGCCCTGAGCTTTTGGCTGCTTGCGTAGCTTTGGTTGCTCACCCTGACGACGCTCGCTATCAGGGTTTGTTCGGCAAAACAGTTCGCACCCCTTTGTTCGACGTTGAAGTGCCGGTGGTTGCTCACCGTTTAGCTCAAATCGACAAAGGTTCGGGCATCGCCATGATTTGTACATTTGGTGACGTCACCGACGTTATCTGGTGGCGCGAACTTGACCTGCCTAACCGGGCCATTATTGGCTGGGATGGCCGCATTCTCAGTGAAATGCCCGACGTCATAACCAGCGCTGCCGGTGTTGAGGCTTGGTCTGCGATCGCAGGCAAAACCATCTTCTCGGCCAAACAAGCAATTGTTGAGTTGTTGCAAGCTTCGGGAGACATGGTCGGCGAGCCAAAGCCGATCACTCACCCTGTGAAGTTCTTCGAAAAGGGCGACAAACCTCTTGAAATCGTTTCAACCCGACAGTGGTACATCAAAAACGGTGGTCGCGACGCTGACCTTCGGGCCCGACTAATTGAACTCGGCAAGGGTCTCAATTTTGTGCCTGATTTTATGCGCGTGCGCTACGAGAACTGGGTGAATGGCCTAACGGGCGACTGGCTCATCTCACGCCAGCGTTTCTTTGGTGTTCCGATTCCAGTTTGGTATGAGCTAGACGCCAACGGCGACGTGAACTATGGCGCACCTCTTGTGCCTGCCGCAGGCGACTTGCCTATCGACCCGTCGAGTGATGTTCCTGCTGGCTACACTGAGGCCCAGCGTGGCGTGGCCGGGGGCTTTATTGGCGAGGTTGACATTATGGACACCTGGGCAACTTCGTCGCTCACCCCTCAGTTGGCTGGCGGCTGGTTGGCCGACCCAGAGCTTTATAACTTGGTTTACCCTTATAGCCTTCGCCCCCAGGGCCAAGACATCATTCGCACCTGGTTGTTCTCAACAGTGCTTCGAGCTGAGCAAGAGACTGGGCAGTTGCCTTGGGCGAATGCGGCTATCTCTGGTTGGATTCTTGACCCAGACCGCAAGAAGATGTCTAAATCAAAGGGCAACGTTGTTACCCCAACCGATCTTTTGGTTGAGCACGGTTCTGACGCGGTTCGCTATTGGGCTGCCTCAGCTCGACTAGGCACCGATGCTGCTTTTGACACCGGCCAGATGAAAATCGGTCGCCGTTTGGCTCTAAAAGTTCTAAACGCAGCAAAGTTTGTGCTGTCGTTTGAGGCGCCTGCGGTTGACGCAACAATCAGCGAACCGATTGACCAAAGCCTTTTGCTTGCCTTGGCCGATGTCGTGCGCGACGCAACCGCTGCTTTCGAAAACTATGACCACACCCGAGCGCTGGAACTAACTGAGCAGTTCTTCTGGAACTTCACTGACAACCACCTAGAACTTGTAAAAGATCGTGCCTACGGCCAAAGTGGCACTGCCGAGGGTCAGGCTTCAGCCGTCTTAGCGCTTCGCCGGGCCTTGCACGCCCTGTTGCGCCTGCTAGCGCCATTCTTGCCGTATGCCACCGAAGAAGTCTGGTCTTGGTGGCAAACCGGCTCAATTCACCGCAGCACTTGGCCGACCGCCGATGAGTTCGCAGCCGACCTTGACGCCAGCCACCACGGTCTGATCGACCTGGCTAAAGTAGCGCTGTTTGGCGTGCGCAAAGCTAAGAGCGATGCAAAAGTTTCGATGCGCGCTGAAGTTCTAACCGCAACCCTGCAGGCTCCGTCAGCTGTGCTCTCAAGTGTGCGTCTGTTTGAACAAGACCTGCGTGCCGTTGGCCACATTGCAGACCTTGCGCTTGCCGAGGCCGACGAGCTTGCCGTGGTTGA
>CAIYTL010000163.1 GCA_903929105.1 uncultured Micrococcales bacterium
CCATAACCAGGGTGAACTGCGTTAGCTCCCGAGCGGGCCGCGACATCAAGAATTTTGTCAATGACAAGGTAGGTCTCTGGGCCGGTGGTGCCATTTAGCGCATAGGCTTCGTCAGCTAACTTGACGTGCATTGCATCGCGGTCTTGATCGGCATAAACAGCAACCGAGGTGATGCCGGCATCACGAGCTGCGCGAGCAATTCGAACCGCGATTTCGCCTCGGTTGGCAATGAGCAGTTTGGTGATTTTTGTAACGTTAGCTGCGTTCATAATTGTCAAGCCTATTGGCAAACAGGCTTATTTCACCCGAAAATCGGGTGAAAAGTGTTACCGATTCCAAAACGTTGAATAGTCAACGCCGAGCTCAATGGCCATTTCGCGAAGGGTCGGCAACGATAAACCAATCACGGTGTGGGGGTCGCCTTCGATTGCGCTAATAAACGCACCACCCAGCCCATCGATTGTGAAAGCGCCAGCAACTTTCAGCGGTTCGCCGGTCGCTACATAAGCGTCAATTTCGTGATCACTCAGATTGGCAAAATGCACGGTGGCATGCGAAACCCGATTTGTAGCGGGGCGTGAGCCACCGAGCGTGGCGGCAGCGGTATCCGATTTAATTCGGTTGTCAATCAGGTGGTGGCCGCTAAACAGTTTGCCGTTGCTGCCACGCATCGCCAGCCACCGGTCGCGGGCAACCTGGGGCAGGTGCGGTTTGCCAAGCGATTTGCCACCGAACTCAAGTGAAGAATCGCAGCCGATGATGATTGCGTCGACGGCATCGGGATGATTCAAAACTGCCTCGGCCTTAGCTCGGGCCAAAATGCCAACCATGTCGGCAGTCGATTTGATTAGCCCCTCGGCCTCAGCAACTGCCGCAACGAGGTCTTCGTCAACCTGCGGTGCGATGCAAATCGGTTCGATGCCACCGTTTCTGAGCAGTGTCAGGCGAGCGGGCGAAGTCGAAGCCAAAACTAAGCGGGTCATGCCTCTAGGTTAGTGGTGGCGCAGAGGCCCGAAGCGGCCTCGATGTGAAACACTATAAGAATGAACGCAAAACCAAACTGGCTGGGCAAGACCCTTGAGCTGAATATCGAAAAAGTAGCTCACGGAGGCATCTTTGTTGCCCGCCACGAAGGTCGCGTGGTTTTTGTTTCGCACGTTTTGCCGGGCGAGCGCGTAAAAGCTCGAGTTTTTGAAGACCGCGGTGCTTCGTTTTGCCGCGCCGAACCAACTCAGATTCTTGAGGCCTCGCCTGACCGTGTGCCTCAGGTCTGGAAAGACGCTGGTGTCGGCAAAGCCGGTGGCTGTGAGTTTGGCCACATCAAGCTTTCGCGCCAGCGCGCCCTGAAGGCCGAAGTTATTACCGAGGCACTGCAGCGAATGGCCGGTGTCGACATGGCAGTGACTGTTGAGGCCGCCCCTGGCGACGACGAATCAAATGGGCTCGCATACCGCACCCGCGTGCAACTGCACGTTGATGAGGCAGGCACGGTTGGCCCATACCGTGAGCGCAGCCATGAAGTGGTCAAGGTCAAGAACCTGCCGCTAGCGGTTGATGACATTCAAGAACTTGAGTTTCAAAACAAGAACTATCAGAGTGTCGAAAGCATTGAAATTGCTGCCTCAAGCAGCGGACAAATTCAGTGGAAGATCGACGGCAAACTAAAAGGCGACGACCGGCTAATCGAGCGAGTTGCAGGCCGCACCTTCAGAATTAGCGGCGGCGGTTTTTGGCAGGTTCACCGCGCTGCGCCGCAGGTGCTCACTAGCGCTGTGCTCGAAATGGTGGCCGCTGTCGGCATCGACAAGACCGCTGACAACCTCGACCTTTATGGCGGTGTCGGGCTCTTCGCCAGCACGCTTGCCGGTCGTTTTGGCAATGACTTGCGCATTTCTTCGGTCGAATCGTTTCGCCAAGCCACCGATGACGCAACGCTGAACCTTAGCGACCTGCCAAATGCCAAAGCATTTTGCGCTTCGGTTGAAAGGTTTTTGAACGAGAAGGCAAGTGCGGGCCCTAAGCCAACTGCAACCGTAGTTCTTGACCCACCTCGCGCCGGTGCGGGGGCCAAGGTTATTGACCGTTTGCTCACCATCAACCCAAAGCACATTGTCTATGTTGCCTGCGACCCGATTGCTCTGGCGCGCGACCTCAAGCAGCTTTTAGCTGGTGGCTACAAAATCGCAACGCTTCGCGCTTTTGACCTTTTTGCGCACACACACCACGTTGAAACAATCGTTAGTCTGGTCAAATAGCGCAATAGCTGGTTAGCCAAATAAACGGGGGAGCGTGACATGCAAGAAAAGCTGCGACTAGCAATCGTCGATGACCACGAAGCAATTCGTTTTGGGTTTTTGCACGCCGCAACCGCTGCAGGCCACGAGGTAACTTTCTCGGCCGCCAGCATTAGCGATCTGCGCGGCCAAGTTTCAAAGCAAAACTGTGACATCGCCGTGCTCGATCTTTCGCTTGCCGACGGCTCAAATGTGGCCGCCAATGTTGGTGCCTTAGTGGCCGAGGGAATCCCGGTGATTATTTTTAGCATCGCCGACAAACAAAATGTTGTTCGTGCGGCGCTGCGGGCAGGTGCAGCGGGTTTGGTCGCAAAATCAAACAGCATGGATGCTCTCTTTAGCGCAATCAATGAAGTGGCCGCTGGGGGCAGCATCGACAACATTCAGACCGCTGCAGCAATCGATGCCGATCTTGACTTCAAAGAGGCAAATTTGAGTGCGCGCGAACGCGAAGTTTTGTCGCTTTATGCTTCGGGTTTGGCCCAAAAACAGGTTGCTAACTATTTGGGAATCAGCCAGCACACGGTCAAAGAGCACATTGTTCGGGTGCGCCGAAAATACGAAGGAGCTGGCCGCCCGATTGAAAATAAGACCGACTGGGTGCGACGCGCCCTCGAAGACGGCTTGATTGACGACGGTGCGCTATGAAACCACTTTTTGTGCAAAACCCGACTGTTGCTTCACCCGAAGTTCAACCTACAAAGTCTTACACCGTCAACCTGATTGACAACTTGGCTGTGAAAGTCTTGTCGGTAGCCACAGTCGGCACGGGCATCGAGATGTTTTTGAACTTTCTTGGCCAGAGCAAAGACCAGAACCCGTTGTGGGCTTGGCTTTTTGTTTCACTGGTTTTGGCCATTGAAGTAGCGATGGTGCTTTTGGCCTTTTTGACCAACTGGGGCAAGTTGATTTGTGCAGTTTTTGCGATTGTGGTTTTTATCGAGGTGTGCGCCTGGAGTCTGCCGTTGCAAGGTGTGACTGCGGCAGACACCGGCCCGACCCCGTGGATCTATGAGGCGCTCGGCGTTGCCGGAATCGCGGCGGCGGTTGGCTTGCCGCTAGGCGTTGCGGTGGCCTATTTGGTGGCAACGCCGGTGGCGTGGATCGTGCTTCGCGAGAGCACTACGTCGAGCCAATTTCATAACTGGGATAGCCTGCTTGGCGCAATTTATGTTCTGCTTTTTAGCAGCTGTGTTTCTGCTTTGGTGTGGATGCTGCGAGCTTCGGCTCGAGATGCCGATTTAGCTAGTCAGAAGGCCGCTGACGCTTCAGCTGCCAGTGCCAGAGTTGATGCGATTGAACGCGAACGTGACCGCATTGACGCTTTGGTGCATGACCAAGTGCTGACCACCTTGTTGCTTGCGGCAGCTGCTAAAACTCAAAAAGATGCTCAACACGTGAGCGATCTGGCTCGCGCTGCAATTCAAAAGTTGATCAGTTTTAGCTCGCTTCAGGTAACCGATGACAGCCCGATTACCGTCTCAAGTTTGTTTTTGGCACTCAGCAAAACCGCGCGAGAACTGGTGCCTGACATTCAGGTCGATTTGGGAGCTACTTCTGATTTAGAGATTCCGAGCGAAGTAGCTGATGCAATTAGTGAGGCAACGATTCAAGCAATTGCGAATTCGGTGCAGCATGCGGGTCGAGGTGTCAGCCGTCAGGTGGTTTTGCGAAACCACAGCGAGGGCGTCAAAGTTGTGATCATCGACAACGGCAAAGGGTTTCGTCAAAGCCGTGTGCCAAAGCATCGACTAGGCATTGCTCTTTCGATTCGCCGCCGCATGGCATCTGTGGGTGGCGAAGCTCACATTAAGAGTCTGTTGAACGAGGGAACAACCGTAATTTTGCAGTGGGGTAAACCATGATTGTCTTGCAGCGCTGGTTGGTTTCAGTCACCGGTTTAGCTTTTGGCCTTTATCACGCCGTTTTGGGCACGATTATGCTGCTCGACGGCAAAGACCACCAGCCTTCACTTGTAATCGCAGCTTTGGTTATTTATGTTTTAGTTTTAGTAGCCTCTGTCACGTTATATAAACCGATGCGTTTGCCGTGGTTTCAAGCGTGGATGAACTTTGCAGCAATTTTTGCCGTGCCACTTTTGATGCAGTTTCAACTCTCGCAGGATCAAAAAGGTGGTTATGCCACCTGGTACGTTGCCGCGATGGCCACTTTGTTGGCGGTTACTTCGATTCGACAATACAAACTTTTGGCTTGGCTTGGCCTAGCTGTTTTATATGCCGAGGTTTTGATCTGGGGCGGCATCGGGTTTTTGGTGAACTCTGGCCTGATTGGTGCTTTGCTGTTCGTGGTTGCGGCAACAGGTCTTTCGATCGGTCTTGAAAGCACCGCTAAATCGACATTGCTTTTCACCGAAGAAGCCAAGCTCACGGCCGCCAAGTCTGCGGCGGCCTCGGCTGCTCGCCTAGAAAGGCAGTCGCGCGCCCAAGAGGCGTTGCGAGGCGCTCTGCCAACTTTGCGAAATATCGTGGCCAGAGCGGGCCAGTTGCCCAATAACGAAAAACACGAGGCGGTGCTGCTCGAAGCTCAGTTGCGCGACGAAATCTCGGGCGGTGTAATCATTGATGCTCTTGTGCGAGACGCGGCGCTCGAGGCTCGGCGGCGCGGAATCGAAGTCACTATTCGCGACGAAGGTGGGCTTGAGGGGTGTGACTTTGCTGAACTTGAAACCATTCGATTTGAAGTGGTAAGTGTGCTAAATCGCACTGCGACTGGTCGAGTGGTGGTTAGAGCGCCAAAAGGCGAAAAGTGGCGCTTAAGCATTGTGGTGGCGCAAGCGGGCTCAGAATCTGCAGACGAATTTTTGAGGCTCGGCATTAGGGCTTAGCCCGAAAGCTATTCGCCTAGCGCCATTTTCAGAGTCTCGAGTGGCAACCCGCCTAGGTTCAGCGCCTTGGTGTGAAACGCCTTAATGTCAAACTTAGAGCCGGCACGCGCAGCGGCTTCGTCGCGCAGCTGCTCCCAAATTCGCTGACCAATCTTGTAGCTTGGAGCCTGACCAGGCCAGCCAAAATATCGGTTCACCTCAAAGTCGATAAATGCTGGTGCCATGTGCACGTTTTTGCCCATAAACTCGCGCGCATAGGCGTGATCCCACTTGCCTTTGCCGTCGAGTCGGGGCTTGCCCCAAGTGAACGCCAATGTCTAGCACAACACGAGCGGCTCGCATGCGCTGACCGTCGAGCATGCCCAGCTGGTCACCCAAGTCATCTAAAAAGCCCAAGTCTTGCATCAGGCGCTCGGCATAAAGCGCCCAGCCCTCGCCGTGGCCCGAGCTAAAACTTGCGTTGCGGCGCCAAGAGTTGAGGGCGTCTTTGTTATAGACCGCCTGTGCGACCTGCAGGTGGTGGCCTGGAACACCTTCGTGATAAACGGTGGTGGTTTCACGCCAGGTGGCAAAAGTTTCGACACCGGCTGGCACTGACCACCACATGCGTCCTGGGCGCGAAAAGTCATCGGTTGGCCCCGTGTAATAAATGCCACCGGTGTTGGTCGGAGCAATCATGCATTCCAGCGCGCGAAGTTCGGGGGCGATGTCAAAGTGCGTCTTGCCCAGTTCTTCGATTGCGGTGTCTGAAAGGTTTTGCATCCAGGCCTGAAGCGCTTTTGAGCCGTGCAGCTTGCGAGCTTCGTCGTTGTCGAGCTTTTTGATGGCCTCTTCAACGGTGGCACCACGTTTGATTTTGTTGGCGACAGCCTCTTGCTCGGCGGTTACTCGAGCCAGTTCTTCGATGCCCCACTCATAGGTCTCGTCAAGGTCAACGGTTGTGCCTAGAAACTCACGACTGGCTAGTTGGTAATGTTCACGGCCAACTGCGTCACGCTTTTTGGCGGCGTCAAGCAGTTCGCCGGTCAAGAAATTGCCAAATAGCAAATAACTTTGGGTGGCAGCCTCGGCAGCGCGCCTCAGGTCTTTGCGCAGGCTCTTTGGCAGCTCTTCACCGTTGACTGTGGCGCTCTTAGCAAAATCTAGAAAGAAACCTTTATTTGCGGTGAGTTGTTTGACCTGTTTTGCAACTTCTTTGACCTGACGGCGGGCTGGAGTGTTCTTGTGAGCCATTCCGGCGCGCAAAGTTTCGACATAGCCAGCAAGTGCGCCACCGACGGCGTTCATGCGGCCGGCTAGGTTCTGCCAGTCTTCTTCACTATCGGTTGGTGAAAGGTCAAAAATGTCACGGATTCCCTGTGCCGGCGAAGCGATCACATTGAGGTTGCGTTCACCCAGTTTGGCTTCAAAGATCTCATTTTCAAGCTCAAGCTGAGTGAGCATTGCGTGTTTGGTGACAATGTCGACCTCGTCAGCTGGCTCAGTGTTGCGAAGCTGAACTATAAAACGGTTGAGCTCTGCGTTGTAGTGAGCGTCGGCTGCGGGGCTCAAATCTGAGAGCTTATCGGCACCGATTTTTGAACCCACTGAGGTCGCGAATTCTGGGCTCAGTCTGATGAGCGTCTCATACCAATGCTCGGCAAGCGCGTCGATTTTGCTTGGCACTCGTGTCATAAGCCCATTCTTGCAAACAAAAGCGCGCGGGTGTCACTTTAACCGCAAATGTGCATTAGGTAAACAAAAGGTTAACAACTTCGGGGTGAAGCGCTAGCAAGGTGCGCTATTAGCGGCTAAGACCGTGCCGATAAGCCGCCCGCCACTGACCCCGGCCAGGAGTGATTGGCTCTCGAAGCAGACCAACATTTTTAGACCAGCTCGAGGTTGGTTCAACTGCACTGGCAGCTGCACTGGCTAAGGCAGCCGCTGAGGCCGCCTGAAGCACGGCCACAATAACTGCCAACTCTTCGGAGTTTGGGTTGCCGCCGAGCACGCTAAAGCCCTGCTGTGGCAGTTCGTTAGCGTTGCTCATTCGGGTTCCTAAATCAATCCTGATGTTTTCTATAGCGGAATGTTGCCGTGCTTTTTAGGTGGCACGTTGGCGCGTTTGGTGCGAAGAGCTCGCAGCGCTTTAATCACCGAAATGCGAGTTGCTGCCGGCTCAATGATGCCGTCGAGCTCGCCACGTTCGGCCGCAAGGAACGGGCTCGCAACGTTGTAGGTGTATTCAGCTGCTAGTCGGGCGCGAACCTTGTTCACATCTTCACCGGCCGCTTCAGCCTGTCGAATCTGTTCGCGGAACAAAATATTCACAGCACCCTGACCACCCATTACGGCGATCTCAGCAGTTGGCCAAGCCAAGTTGATGTCGGCGCCAAGCTGTTTAGAGCCCATAACGATGTAGGCGCCTCCGTATGCTTTGCGGGTAATCACTGTGACTAGCGGAACGGTGGCCTCAGCATATGCATAAAGCAACTTGGCTCCACGTCGAATCACACCGGCCCACTCCTGGTCAGTGCCAGGCAGGTATCCCGGCACGTCAACCAAAGTCAGAATCGGAATCGAGAAGGCGTCGCAGAATCGCACGAAACGAGCGGCTTTTTCGCCGGCTTCAATGTTTAGCGTGCCGGCCATTTGCTGGGGCTGGTTGGCGATGATGCCAACGCTGCGACCGTCAATGCGGGCAAAACCAATCAAAATGTTCGGTGCAAACAGTGGCTGAACCTCAAGAAAATCGTTGTTGTCAACGATGCTCTCGATGATTTGGCTCATGTCATAGGGCTGGTTCGGTGAATCAGGAATGATGACGTTGAGTTCGCGGTCGGCCTCTGTCACTTCTAGCTCAGTAGACGCGGCATAAACCACGCTTTCAGCAAGGTTGTTCTCGGGCAAAAAGCTAAGCAGGGTGCGAGCATAGTCAATCGCATCTTCTTCGTCGCTCGCCAAATAGTGAGCTACACCCGAAGTTTTGTTGTGGGTTAGTGCTCCACCGAGTTCTTCCATGCCAACGTCTTCGCCGGTCACTGTCTTAATCACGTCGGGGCCGGTCACAAACATGTTCGAGGTTTTGTCGACCATGATCACAAAGTCGGTTAGCGCTGGTGAATAAACCGCTCCACCAGCGGCAGGGCCCATAATGATTGAAATCTGCGGAATGACTCCCGAAGCCATTGTGTTGCGTTTGAAGATCTCACCGTATTTGCCAAGGGCGATAACACCCTCTTGAATGCGGGCACCACCTGAGTCGAGCATTCCGATAAGCGGCACACCGGTAGCAATGGCTAGGTCCATGACCTTGATGATTTTGTTTCCTGCAGCCTCACCCAGAGAACCACCAAAAATGGTGAAGTCTTGCGAGAACACAGCAACTTGGCGGCCCTGAATGGTTCCGACGCCGGTGACTACCGAGTCGCCATAAGGTCGAGTTTTGTCCATTCCGAAAGCTGTTGAACGGTGGCGAACGAACTCATCGAGTTCTTCAAAAGAACCCGCGTCGAGCAGCATCTCGATGCGCTCACGAGCAGTTTTCTTGCCTTTTGCGTGCTGCTTAGCGATAGCTGCTTCGCCACTGGCATAAACCGCCTCGTGGTAACGCTTTTCTAAGTCTTTTAGTTTGCCGGCTGTGGTGAAGAGGGCTTCATCCATCGGTGTCTTGTCTGACGTCAAGGTTCACTCCATGATTTTCAGGTTGCCACAACTCTATCGAAG
>CAIYTL010000164.1 GCA_903929105.1 uncultured Micrococcales bacterium
CGTGAACAAAGCCAAGTCTCTGGTTGCCGAGGCTGTTAGTCGCGGCGCCACCGTGACCACTGGCGGCAACGAAATCGCAGGCGATGGCACATTCTTTGAGCCAACAGTTGTTACTAACGTGCAACCAGGCAGCGAGATTTTGACTGAAGAAATCTTTGGGCCGGTGCTTTCAATTGTGACTTTCAAAACCGAAGACGAGGCCGTAGCAATTGCTAACGACACCGAATATGGTTTGGCTAGCTATGTTTTCACTCAAAACTTGGCACGTGGTCAGCGCTTGATTGAAAGCCTCAAGACCGGAATGTTGGGTTTGAACGTTGGCGTCATGTCAAACGCTTCGGCCCCGTTTGGCGGCGTCAAGATGTCAGGTTTGGGTCGCGAAGGTGGCGCCGAGGGAATCTTTGAGTACCTCAGCACCAAATACACGATGACACCTAACCCTTTTGCCTAAACACTTAAGTGTTGCCTCAGCGAGTTAGAACTCAAATCTGTCAGCCGCGTGAAAAGCTAGTGGTGTGAAAACTTTTAGTGGCATTAGCCGAACCGGCATGAGCTTGGCGCTAAGCATCGCTATTGGCACCACAGTGGTTTTGGGCGGCAGCTCGGCCCTTTCAGCTGCGGCTGCAACGCCAACCACGGTTTTGGGTTATGACATCGATTCGGCCAGCTCACTGACCGTTGTGGTGAACAAGACTCGACCACTCACCCCGGTGACTTATGGCCCAGCTGAGTTTGGGGCAGTCAACTTGGCTAAGCCGGCAGCCGATGCGTTTGCCAGAATGCGCCACGGAATGTCAAAAGCCGGCGACGGCGACCTATATATTTCAAGCGGATACCGCGGCTATTACAGCCAGCGCGCCATTTATCGGCGAGATGTAGCGAAGCTGGGTTTGTTGCGCGGCCAAAGGTTGGCAGCAAAACCGGGTTACAGCGAACATCAAACCGGCTTGGCTGCTGATCTTGCAGCATATGGCCAGGGTTGCGTTGTTAAAGTTTGTTTTTCGACCACTAAGGCCAGCAAATGGCTAGTTGCCAATGCCTGGCGCTATGGCTTTATTTTGCGTTACCCGCAGGGGCAGACCAAAGTCACCGGCTATCAGTTTGAACCTTGGCACTATCGTTTTGTGGGCAAAACCTTGTCGATTCAAATGCACAAGGCTAAAGCCACGGTGCTCGAAACGTTCTTGGGTTTGCCACCGGCGCCTGACTATGTTCCTTAGTCTCGCCAGTCGAACAACTAAAGCATGAGCCCATTCGGCCGCGATTTTCAAAAAGGTAGGCTTTTGTTATGAACCCCGCAAATCTAAAGTTTGGTCTTGACACTTTTGGTGACACTAACCAAGACGACGCTGGAAACACTCAAACTCACGGCCAGGTCATTCGCGACATTGTGAAACAGGCGGTGCACGCCGATGAGCTTGGGCTTTATGGCATCAATATTGGCGAGCACCACCGCGACGACTTTGCAGTTTCAGCGCCAGACACCGTTTTGGCTGGCATCGCCACGGTTACCAGCCAGATTAAGCTCGGCACAGGTGTAACGGTGCTTTCGAGCGATGATCCAGTTCGGGTCTATCAACGTTTTGCAACTTTGGCTGCGCTTTCAAATGGCCGAGCTGAGATTACTGCGGGTCGAGGTTCATTCACCGAATCGTTCCCGCTTTTTGGCTATGACCTAAACGCCTATCACGTGCTTTTTGAAGAGAAACTTGAGCTGCTTGTGCAGTTGCTCACCGAAAAGCCAGTTACTTGGCAGGGGCAGACCCGCGCTTCGCTAACCAACCAAGAGGTTTACCCTAAAACCGAGTCGGGCATTGGCCTGCGCGTTGGTGTTGGTGGCAGCCCTGAGTCAGTTATTCGTGCGGCTCGCCTTAACATTCCTATGGCACTGGCCATCATCGGCGGCGACCCAGCTCGCTTTGCGCCCTTTGCCAAGCTTTATCGTGACGCGCTTGAACAACTTGAGCGCCCGCTTTTGCCTATTTCGATTCACTCGCCTGGGCACATTGCCGAAACCGATGAGCAGGCCGTCGAAGAACTTTGGCCTCACTATGAAAGTTTCATCAGCCGCCTAGGTGCTGAACGCGGATGGCCTGCAGCCACGAAAGCCCGCTATCTTTCAGAGGTTGAATACGGTTCACTCTATGTCGGTTCGCCTGAGACAGTTGCTGCCAAAATCGTTCACGCGATTGAGTCGGTTGGTGCTGAACGCTTTGACTTGAAATATGCCAACGGGTCTGTGCCTCACAGCAAGTTGATGAAATCGATTGAGCTTTATGCAACCAAGGTTGTGCCACTCGTGCGCGACATGATGGCTTAGGCAAGACACAAGTTTTGGCTGGCAGGCTCTTGAAGTGAAACTCGTTGCCGCATATTCGTGGTTTGCTTTGCTTGCCATAGCAACAAACTTTGCAACTCAGTTTTTAGTCGACAGTTGGTACGACGGGCCGTTCAAGATTTGGGCGGCGTTAGTTGCGGGCACCGGCACCGGCCTTATCTTGAAATATGTTCTCGATAAGAAATATATTTTTCGCTACCAAACTAAGTCGGCTGGGCATGACTTGAAGCTGATCATTTTTTATGGATTCTTCGGTTTAGCAACGACGACAATTTTTTGGGCTGGTGAATTGGGCTTTGACACCATTTTTCACAACACAGTGCTTAGATATTTAGGTGGTGGCTTGGGCCTAATGGTTGGCTATTACCTGAAATACCAACTCGACAAACGTTTTGTTTTTAGAAAGTCGGTCTGATGAGCAACTTGCAAAGCTGGGGTCGCTTGCCTGTGCAGAAACAGCAGTTGGTTTTAGCTGGCAGTGCCGCCGAAGAGCTGGTTGGCCAAGGCAAGGCATCAATTTTGCCCCGCGGTTTAGGCCGTAGCTATGGCGATGTTTGTTTGAACCCCGGCGGCAAGCTGCTCAGCTCTGCGGCGCTCGACAACTTTATTTCGTTTGACCCTCAAACAGGTTTGCTCACCGCACAGGCTGGCGTGAGCTTGGGTGAAATTCAACGCACCTTCGCACCGCAGGGGTTCATGCTGCCGGTGACTCCGGGCACTCAGTTTGTTTCGCTGGCCGGTGCTATCGCCAATGATGTTCATGGCAAAAACCACCATTCAATGGGCACGTTTGGCGATCACGTAACCTCATTAACTTTGGTGCGAAGCGACAGCAGCATGCTCGAGTGTTCGCAAGAAACCAACTTTGATTTATTTCGAGCCACGATTGGTGGGTTGGGTCTCACCGGGTTTATTACGCAAGCCACGATTCGCTTGCAACCGGTTCAAAGCCCTTGGCTCGAGACCGAGAACATCCCGTTTAAAAATGTCGCCGAATTCTTAATGCTCAGCGACGAATCGGAGTCTGATTTCAAATATTCGGTTTCGTGGGTTAACTGCGCCAGCCCGGCAAATGGCCGAGGCATCTTTATGCGAGGCAACCATGCGGGGCCGCAGTTTAAGAAAAACTCAACCACGATTTTGCGCAGTGAGCCAGGTGCGGGCAAGCTAACTGTGCCTTTCGATTTGGCATTTTCGCTGGTCAACAAAGCATCGGTCACTGCCTTCAATCTTGGTTATTACTATGCCAATGCGGCCACGGCGGGCAAACATGTCAGTCACTATCAACCATATTTTTATCCGTTAGATGCAGTCACAAAATGGAACCGAATTTATGGCAACAAAGGCTTCTATCAATATCAGTCGGTGGTTCCTCGCACCGGCGGTGAAGATGTGCTGCAAGAGATGCTCGACAAAATTCGCGCCTCGGGTCAAGGCTCATTTTTGAGCGTGCTCAAAACCATGGGCGATCTGCCGCCGGCTGGGTTGATGAGTTTTTCACGCCCAGGCATAACGCTTGCTCTCGATTTTGCTAACCATGGCAGCAAAACTTTGCGGCTGTTAGACGCGCTTGATGAAATTGTTTTGGCCGCAGGGGGCGCAGTGAACCCTTCGAAAGATGCTCGAATGAGCCGCGAAATGTTTGAGGCCAGTTTTAGCAATATCGCCGAGTTCAATAAATATCGTGACCCTGCAATCTCTTCAGCCATGTCGCGTCGACTGTTAGGCAGCTAATGAAAATCGCTATCGTCTCGGCAACCTCAACTATCGGTCAAGCAGCGGCCCGCAAGTGGGCTGCAAATTTCAGCATTCAAAAGCAAAGCGAACTGCAATTCGTTCTTTTGGGCCGCAACCAAACTGCACTCGAAACTGTGGCTGCTGACCTTTTGGTGCGAGCCCCCAAAGCCCAAGTGCAGGTCATGTCGCTCGACATGCTCGATCGCCAGAGCGTTGAGGCAGCGGTCAACGGCCTCGGGCAACTTGATGTCGCGCTGATTTGCCAGGGTGAGCTAACCGATCAAGTTAGCGCCCAGGCCGATTCAGCTGTGCTCGCCAATTCGGTTATGGTCAACGTGCTCTCGCCAACCCTGTTCGCCGAAGCTATCGCTCGAAAGTTTGAGGCGCAGGGCAAAGGCAAACTAGCCATCATAGGTTCGGTTGCAGGTGACCGTGGGCGAAAGAGCAACTATGCCTATGGCGCCTCAAAAGCATATTTAGCCGCCTACGCTCAGGGGCTGGTTCACCGCTTTGCATCGACCAAGGTTTCTGTGTTGCTGATTAAGCCTGGGCCAACCGCGAGCCGCATGACGCTTAGCCTGCCTAACCCGCCTGCGAAACTGGCGGCGCCCGAACTTGTTGCCGAGCAGATCGTCAAGTCAATCGACTCTGGCAAACGCGGAGTGCTTTACACGCCAACAATCTGGTTCGCAATCATGCTCATAGTCAGGCTGTTGCCGAGCTTTATTTTCAACAAAATAAATCTTTAGGTTTGACTAGCCAATGACTTGCTGAAATTACGGCGAATCAGCCGCAGATTTCAAAGAACAAAAATACGATTGGGTTGACGACGTTTTAAGAAATTCGACAGAAGGCGGTGTTGTCAGTGCCAACTAATAAAAGCAAAAAGCCCGCCAAACCTGTCGCAAAACCTGTCGCAAAAACTGTTGCCAAACCTGTCGCAAAACCTGTTGCCAAGCCTAAAGTCGAAGTTGTTGTCGAACTTGAATCAGAGCTGCCCTCATCGAGTCGGCAATCGGCTCGGTCAGAGCTTGTGAAAAGCATTCGTTTTGCCAGCGCCTCGCTTCTAGTAATAGTTGCAAGCTGTGTCGGATCATTTAGTTTCGCCACCTTTCAGCGGGCAAGTTCGCAGCAAGAAGACACCATGATGGCGGCCAGTGAGGTAGCTCGCGATTGGGGGCTAAACCCGTTAGTGGCCATGGCTGAAAATATTTATTACGGATACCTCAACGCGCCAAAAGTTGGTGGCACACCGGCTCAGCCGGCAGCTTTCGACGGCAGCGTGAATCCCACAAACGAGCCTCGCGTGGTTGCAAAACCTGTCAAAGTGCCAAAAACTAACATTGCTGCTTTTGGCCCGGCAACTGAGCCGATGCAAGTTCCAAAGACTTTGAGTTCACCGGTCAAGCGACTGCCAGGTGAAGGTCGGTGGATTCCCACCAAGATTGTCGTGAATGGTTCAGCTGCAATTTATGTTGCCCGAATCAGGCCAGATACTAGCCACACTTCGGTTTATGCAACGGTTGCCTGGTTTGATCCGCACCTGCTTGGCTTCTCTCAGGTTCCCGGAACAAAAATGCCTGAGGGCAATTTTGACCATGGCAACGGTCGAGTTGCTGGCAACATTCGCAAGTTTTATGTCGCAGGCTTAGCCAACGGCTACAAGATGAACCAGAGCCAAGGCGGCTATGTCAAAGACGGTGTGGTGATTTCGCGCTTAGTGAGGGGCAAAGCCACGCTGCTCACGTATCCCGATGGTTCTATCGACATCGTCAAGTGGGGCCGAGACCCTTATAAGCGCGGCTTTTCAGTTGCACGGCAAAACCTAGACCTTATGGTTGACCACTCGAAGAGCAAAGTTTTGAGCAACTCTGCCGCTGAGTGGGGTTCGGCTTGGCACGGCACAGGTTCAGGTGGCAACTACGTTTGGCGCAGCGGTATTGGCAAAATGGCCGATGGCAGCATCGTCTATGTTCAAAGTGCGGCATTGAGCGCTGAGTCTTTAGCTAATCTTTTGGTCAGGGCGGGGGCTGTTGAAGGCATGGCTCTCGACATGAATTCTGGCTTTGCGAACGGCAACTTGTTTGGCCCATACCTTCCTAAGGGCCAGCACATTAACCCAGACAACCCAAACCCAACTCGCGATTTTTATAAAACGAGCGAGCGCGATTTTATTGCCGTGTTTGCTAAGTCTCCTCGCTAATCTAATAACCACACGGTCGGTCACTTATGTCTAGTTTTGCCAGCACCGGGTTTGCGTTGCTAAAGCTTGCAAGGCCCAAGCATTGGGTGAAGAACTCTTTTGTTTTTGCGCCGCTTTTTTTCAGCGGACTTTTCACAGACCTTGATTCGGTTCTTCGCACCGGTTGGGCTTTTGCGGTTTTTTGCCTCGCCGCTTCAGCAACTTATGTTTTGAATGACATCAGTGACGTCGAAGCTGACCGACTTCACCCCAAGAAATCTTTGACCAGGCCGATCGCGACGGGCCAGGTTTCGATAAAAACTGCATGGATATTTTTTGCGGTTCTAGTTTTTGCGATTGCCTCGATGTTGGTTCCTTATCAGCAGGCAGCCAGCCTGATCAATCAGCCAAAAGCATTTTTTGGAACCGCGGTTGCACTTCAGGTTGAGTCGCTTGGCTTGGTTATTTTGGCATACCTGGCGCTGAACTTTGCCTACAGTTTTTATTTGAAACGTTTGGCAATCATCGACATTTTCGCAATCGCAGCCGGTTTTGTTTTGCGGGTGTTCGCAGGTGCCATGTCGATTTCGGTAACCGTATCTAACTGGATGTTCGTCACGACGCTCTGCTTGGCGCTATTTTTTGCCTCTATGAAACGCCTGCAAGAGGTCAAATCACACGGCTCTTCTTCGAGAGCAGTCTTAGAAACTTATACACAATCTTTCATCGAAAAAGTCGTGATGATCACGGGCACACTGACTATAGCTTTTTATGGAATCTTTACTCTGACCGAACGCCCAGGATTCATCGCCAGCATTCCAGTAGTGCTGTTCGCAATGTTGCGTTACTGGCACGTTGCTGAAGTTGCTGGTGCTGGTGAATCGCCAACAGACATTGTTCTCAAAGACAAACAGATTCTGGCCGCCGGGCTGCTGCTTATCGGCACCTGCATCTATGCCTTGAATCAATAGAAAGTCTTGCTGTCAGAACGCTGTGAGGTTAGGCAAACCTAGCTGGCAACGATTTTTTGCGCTGCTAGCCTGACCTTATGAGAGCATTTTTTAGTGTCGACAGCGCTGTTGAAACTAGGTTTCAAAAACTTTTGAGTCTGGCTGCCATCGCGAGCCTTTTTGCAACTGCATTGGTTTTTCAGGCTTCGCCAGCCCATGCGGCGGCGGCCACAGTTGCTAACGGAATCGTCACGAAAGACCTCAACTCTATTGGCGTGACACCAACCTCACTGGCCCAAGAACTCGCAGGCGCTGGCGTAACAGTTTCAAATGTTTCATACACCGGCGGTAGCACCCAGGCCGGAACCATCGATATCGCTGACCCTGCAGTTGTTTCGTTCAACCACGGCATAATCATGTCGAGCGGCGACGTTTCAAACGCTGTTGGCCCAAACAAGTCAGACAGCATCACGGGTTACATTGGCGGAGGCTCAGATGCAGATCTCACGAACCTGATTGCCAACAGC
>CAIYTL010000165.1 GCA_903929105.1 uncultured Micrococcales bacterium
CCCGGTCGTGGTTCGGCCGCCGGCTCGATTGTTGCCTATGCGTTGGGCATCACCGAGCTTGACCCAGTGCACCACGGCCTGATCTTTGAGCGATTCTTGAACCCAGACCGCATCTCGATGCCAGATATCGATGTTGACTTTGACGACCGCCGGCGCGGTGAAGTGATCAAATATGTCACCGCCAAATATGGCGATGACCGAGTTGCGCAAATCATCACCTACACAAACATCAAGGCAAAGCAAGCTCTGAAAGATGCAGCACGCGTGCTCGGCAAGCCTTATTCGGTTGGCGAAAAGCTCACCAAAGCTATGCCTCCGATGGTTTTGGGTCGCGAGTTGAGCCTGCGTGAGATGGTCGAGTCTGAGTGGATCGACGAAGTTTCGGGCGACACAAAAAAGAGCGAGCGTTTTGTTGAAGCGGCTGAGTTTCGCGATCTTGTAACAAACGACCCAGAGTCAGCCGAAGTCTTTGAATTGGCTCGCGGCATTGAACATGGCAAGCGCGGTTCAGGTGTTCACGCAGCCGGAGTGATCATGTCGGCATTGCCGTTGCTAGACGTAATGCCGGTAATGCGCCGCGATAACGACGAAGCCGTCATCACTCAGTTCGACCAACCGCCGTGTGAAGCGCTCGGCTTGCTCAAAATGGACTTCTTGGGTTTGCGCAACCTGACAATGCTCGATGACGCAATCTCTAACATTTATCTGAACCGCGGCGAAACCGTGGTTCTTGAAGACCTTGACCTTGACGCTGACAAGAACACGTTTGACTTGCTCTCACGCGGCGACACACTGGGCGTCTTTCAGCTCGATGGTGCTGGCATGCGTGTTTTGTTGCGCCAGCTGAAACCAACTGAGTTCGAGCACATTTCGGCTGTGATCGCACTGTATCGCCCTGGCCCGATGGGCATGAACTCGCACACCAACTACGCCCAGCGCAAGAACGGTTTGCAAAAAATTGACCCGATTCACCCTGAGCTCGAAGAGGTTCTTGCCGAAGTGCTGGGGCCAACCTATGGTCTTGTGGTTTATCAAGAACAGGTAATGGCAGCTGCGCAGAAAGTTGCGGGCTTTACCCTAGGAAAAGCCGACCTATTACGTCGCGCGATGGGCAAAAAGAAAAAATCTGAGCTCGATAAGCAATATGCCGACTTCTTAGCGGGTGGCAAAAACCTTGGGTTCTCTGAACCTGCCATCGATATGCTCTGGAAGACCCTTGAGCCGTTCGCAGACTACGCGTTCAACAAAGCCCACAGCGCCGGCTATGGCGTGCTGTCTTATTGGACTGCCTATTTGAAGGCAAATTATCCGGCTGAATATATGGCCGCTCTGCTAACTTCGGTTGGCGACTCTAAAGACAAACTTGGGCTTTATCTTGCTGACTGTCGCCGCATGAACATCAGTGTGTTGGCTCCAGACGTGAATGACTCCTATGCAGCTTTCACTGCGGTTGGCGAAGACGTTCGATTCGGCCTTGGAGCGGTTCGTAACGTCGGCTTGGCAGTGGTTGGCGGTATTGTTTCGGCTCGCGAAGAAAAAGGCCGCTTTACATCGTTTAGCGACTTTTTAAAGAAAGTTCCTTCGGGCGTTTGCAACAAAAAGACGGTTGAGGCGCTCATCAAAGCCGGCGCCTTCGACAGTTTGGGTCACACTCGGCGTTCGCTAATCGAGATCTTTGAGCAGGCAGTTGACGAGCAGAGTGCGCTCAAAAAGAACGAAGCGCTCGGCGCAATCGACATTTTTGGCGGATTACTTGACGAAGACGAGTCTTTGCAGGTTCAAGTGCCAGACCGGCCAGAGTGGGCTCAGCGTGAAAAGCTTGCTTATGAGCGCGAAATGCTTGGGCTTTATGTGAGCGCACACCCGCTAGCCGGGCGCGAGGGCGTATTGGCTCGCCACGCTGACGCTCAAATTGCTGAAGTTCTCGACGTTGAAAACGCTACCGATGGCGGCATCGTAACCATCGCGGGTCTGATCACGAGCGTTGCTCATAAGGTGGCTCGAACCTCGGGTAACCCATACGGAATGATTGTTGTCGAAGACTTTGCAGCCGAGATTCAGGTCATGCTAATGGGCAAGGCTTATGCCGAGTTTGGCCGCAACCTCTTCACCGATCAGGTTGTAGCAATCAAGGGTCGAATCAGCAAGCGCGACGACGGCAACAGTCTTTCGGCGCTTGATGTTCGACAGATCGAAGGTAGCGACGAAGGCGCAAGCGGCCCGCTGATAATTCGTTTGCCTGAGGCTGAGGCCACTCGCGCGGCGCTTCAAGAACTCGACCGCATTTTTTCGGTGCACAAAGGTCACGACGAAGTCATTTTGGTATTGATTGGCGCCCAAGGCGAGCGAAGCTTTAGTTTGCCGCGCCGCGTCACAATCAGCTCTGAACTGTATGGCGAGTTAAAAGTTGCCGTAGGTGCCAAGGCATTTGCTCAA
>CAIYTL010000166.1 GCA_903929105.1 uncultured Micrococcales bacterium
CTGTCGATTTGTGACACTTGTTCGCTCAAAAGCTTAACGTCTTCTTCAGCAACACCATGCAGCAAATCGGTCACACCAACTTGGCCAGCTATGTAGTTTTGAGGCCTAGATGCATCGCTTGCCCACCCCGCAATCGTGCCGCCTGTGGCTAAAACAACGATTTTTTTAGTTTTTTTTACATTCATGGCTTGCCAAACTTAAAAAGCTGGTTAAAAATACAGTTACTGGATGTGTAAACAGCTACACCACCTAAGACAGACATTGTGCAGGAGTCGCCCCGATGATTGAAATGCCAAAACTAACCGCCCGTCAACAACAGATTCTGGAGCTTATCCAATCTGCCATTGCCAACACCGGTTCGCCACCTACTCGCGCAGAAATTGCAGCAGAACTGGGCTTCAAGTCTGCCAACGCAGCCGAGGAACACTTGCAAGCCTTGGCCCGCAAAGGCGCCATCGAACTGGTGAGTGGCACCTCTCGCGGCATTCGCCTCAAAGGTGGCAACCATCGCAGCTACCAAGAAAGCAGCTTCAACCCTTCGCCCTCGGGCTTTTCTCTGCCACTGGTGGGCCGAGTAGCTGCAGGCTCGCCCATCTTGGCGCAAGAGCATGTAGACCAAACCTATTTTGTAGAAAGCAGTTTATTTCAACGAAAGCCCGATTACCTGCTGCGTGTGCGCGGAATGTCAATGCGCGACGCCGGCATCATGGATGGCGACTTATTGGCCGTGCAATCAACCCGCGACGCCAAGAACGGTCAAATCGTGGTGGCGCGTTTGGGAGAAGACGTGACCGTCAAGCGCTTTCGCAAAACCGCCAGTCACATTGAACTGCTCGCCGAAAACCCCGACTTCAAAACAATTGTGGTCGAGCCAGGCGAGCCCTTTGAAATTGAGGGTTTGGCCGTCGGCCTGATCCGTAACACCATGATGATGTAAAGAAAGCAAACGACCATGAGCCTCGCACTTTTTGGCGCCTATCGCCTCTTGAACCCTCTGCAAAACATTGTCCGCGGCTTCATACCCGCCCAAGCCTTGCAAAGCACCCCTCGACCACTGCCTTTGCGCGTCGCTCGCGTAATGGAAGCTCAGCACAACCGTAGCAATGCAGGCCGAATGGTCATTTCTGGTCGCATGGTGGATGTGTGCGCTGAACTTGACCGTTTAGCCGAGCTGGAAAACCGGCACTGATATTTGCATATTGGCCTCATGAGAAAGCATGAGGCCCTGTGAGTCAGGGCACAATTGGGGGATGAATATTGTCATCCTCGACGACTACCAAGATGTCGTGCGCAAACTCAATTGCGCCTCAAAATTAGAAGCCTATCCCGCCAAGGTTTACACCAACACCATCAAGGGCGTTGGCCAGTTGTCGGTTCGACTCAAAGACGCTGAAGTCTTGGTGCTCATTCGAGAGCGAACTCAGCTGACGCGTCAGTTGCTTGAAAAATTACCAAAACTTAAACTGATCTCACAAACAGGCAAAGTGGGTAGCCACATTGACATGGCTACCTGTACCGAACGCGGCATCGCAGTTGCAGAAGGTTTTGGTTCACCGGTGGCTCCCGCCGAATTAACGTGGGCACTCATCATGGCTGCCATGCGCCGCTTGCCTCAGTACATCAGCAACCTCAAACAC
>CAIYTL010000167.1 GCA_903929105.1 uncultured Micrococcales bacterium
CCGAGAATCATCGAGAAATAGTAGCCTGCCGCTGCCTTGCCAAACATGGCGTCAACAATGTCAGCGTTCAAAAGTCGACTGACGACAACACCGTTCACTGTTTCGGCGTTGGTATCAAGAATCAGGGGCATCACTGCGGTGCTGAGCGAGGCGAAAAGCGCGCCGCCAACCAAAAGCCACCAGGTGCTGCGGGCATAAACGATTTTGCGAAGCTCACTCTTTAGTAAGGCTGCGAAGTTCACTTGGTGCCTCCTTGTGTTGCGGCTGAAGCCGATGGGTTTGACTCGGCCGCCAACGTTAAAGCCAAAAACGCCTCTTCGAGCGAACGCCCCTGAGTGATTACGGCTTTGGTTCCCGAAGCAATCAGAGTGCCTTTGTGCAAAATGATCACGTCGTCAATAGTGTGCTCTAGTTCAGCGAGTTGGTGTGAAGAAACCAAGATAGTTCGACCAGCAACTGCTAGCTCGCGCAAAAAGCCGCGCAACCAAGCGATGCCGATTGGGTCTAGGCCGTTGGCAGGCTCATCGAGAATTAACACTTCAGGGTTTGCAAGCAACGCGCCAGCCAGGCTAAGGCGCTGCTTCATGCCCAGCGAGAAACCTTTGACGCGTTTGTTGGCAGCTTCAGCGAGGTCAACTTGCGAGAGCACTTCGGCAACCCGAGTGTCATCAATGCCGGCTGCCGCTGTGAGCACAAGAAGGTTTTGGCGCGCGGTAAGCCCAGGGTTGAACGCGCGACTGTCGAGCACGGCGCCGATGCGACTCATAGGGTTGGTGAGCTGGCTGTAGTGTGAGCCGAGAATTCGGGTTTCACCTGAAGTTGGAGTGGCTAGGCCTAGCAGGCATCGAAGGGCGGTGCTTTTGCCGGCACCGTTAGGCCCAATTAGGCCTGTGATGCGACCCGCAGCCACATCAACTGTTAGGTCGCTGACGGCAAGCTGGTTTTTGAATCGCTTCGTGAGGTGAATGAAGCTGATTGCCGCTGCCGCGGTCGCTTCACCATTGCCGAAACTAACACTCTGTTCTGCATTTGTGACCATATCGCTAGCCTACCCCCGTTGTCACAGGCAAAAAACCTAACGAAGTTATGCACAACTTAACGTTTGCTTGAACATTGAACCGACTGCCCGAAACTTCAGTTTTGCCTAAGCAGTGGTTGCCTAATCTGTTGTCAACGGATGCCGCCCTCGAGGCAATACAAGATTTAGAAAGGCTTCAAATGACAAAAAATCGTGAACAACTGAAAGGTTTGCTCAACACCAGACGTTTCGCGACAACCATCGGTTTGGCTGGTCTAGCTGCAGTGCACATCATGGATCTGCCCGGCAAATGGGCCGAAACCCAATATTTGGCTTTTGGCTACATCGGAGTGATTGTCTTTGCCGGTCTATTGATTGAGCGACTATTGCAAGGGGGTCATGCCAACGATTACCTAATTGCCGCAGGCTTGTCACTTGCTGTGCTAGCTGGTTTTGTGGTCAATCGCACTATCGGAATGCCAGGAGCGATGGACGACATCGGCAATTGGTTTGAACCACTGGCCCTCTTGTCGCTATTTGTAGAGGTCTTCACCGTGTATCAAGCCATTGAAGGTTATCGAATCGCAAGACGATTAGTTGCCATCGCCTAACCGCGCAAACTTGCTTCAACTGCCAGGCAAGAATCGCCCCCAGCCTTATTGTGTCAGGGCTGGAGGCGATTCTTTTGCCTGAATTAGTCGCGCAACTTGTGAAGGGTTGCGGCAAAAACTGCGGCTACGAGCGCGCCGACGCCAGAGATGGCCAAGGCGAGTGAACCAGCACCCCCACCCAAACTGCCCGCTGAAGTCAACCAAATCAACCCAGCCCAAAGGCCAGCAATCAGAACGCTGAAACCCGAGAGACCCTGCAAAACTGACTGTGCCCAAAGTTGGCGACGCTCTGGAGCGAGCTTTGAAACCCAGCTTTTGCCAACAGTCTCTTGAACAGCGGCATAAGCACCATAAATCACAAAAAGAATCGTCGAAGCTGTGAGGTCACGCGTCAGGGCCATGCCGCCGTAGGCAATTGCAAAAAGCACGAGGCCCAGTGCATAGATTTGATTCGGCCTAAATCGGTCACTCAATATTCCTGCCGGCAAACTCATTGCAGCGTTTGAAATGTTGAATAGCAAATAAACGCCAACCACACTGGTCACCGACAAACCAATTTGACTCAAGTGCAAGAGTAGCAAGGCGTCGGGAAAATTCAGAAGGCTAAAAATGACAATCATCGTGATTGCTGAACGCGCTCGGGGCGATAGTTTTTCATTCGACTTTTGTTCAAGTTCTGTTGCCAAAATCTCGGCTTTTTGTTCTTGCAAAATAGGGTCGCTCAACGAAGTTTTGACTAGTTTTGAAGCACGGCGCTTTTCGCGATGAGCCCGCCAAACTTCGTCACGATCTTTTACAAACAAAACGGTCAGCGTTGACAGCACGCCTGGAATAACCGCGAACCAAAGCACAGGCCGAACATCGTTATTGAACACTGCCAAAAGACCAAGTGCTAAAAGCGGCCCGACGACCGCACCCGTGGTGTCGGCCATTCGGTGAAAACCCACTACCTTGCCGCGATCTGCTTTATCGGCAGCGTGCAACAAAATCGCGTCGCGAGAGGCCGAGCGCATGCCCTTGCCCAGGCGGTCAACAACGCGACCCACCAAAACAATCGGCCAGATGGCGGCGGCGGCAACCAGTACCTTGCCCAAAGCAGCAGCCGCGTATCCGACAAGAACCATGACTTTGCGTGGCACAAACCGGTTGATCCAGGAGCTGATCAGCTTGGTGAAAGCCGCGGCACCCTCGGCGGCGCCTTCAATCATTCCGATTACGGCGGCCGGCGCCCCAAGAATTGTGTTGAGCAACACTGGCAGCAGCGGGTAGAGCATTTCGCTGGCAGCATCTTGCAAGAGCGAAACCCAAGACAAAGTCATTAGGTTTTGCGAGATCCACGGCGCTCTTTTGCGTCGGGTTGTTTTGCTGGTTGCGTCATTGCTCATTTGATAAGTCTAAGTTTCAAATAAACTATTCAAAGCGGATGTGCGGCCGCACCCCAAGACTTGAACGAATTCTCAAGTTTTGTTCAACAAGTCTCAACTAAAATCGAAGGCCGCCATGACCGAAACCAACTCAAACTTAAACTCTTCTGCTTCTCTAAAGGCAACTGACCCGCTGATTGGCGAACTGATTTGGGCTCAAGAATTTGACGCCGCTGAGGGTTCTGAACCGAGCACCGAGTTTTGGAGCCATGAAACAGGCGACGGCGCCCAGTTTGGGCTTCAGGGTTGGGGTAACCAAGAGTTGCAGTTTTATACACCACAAAATGTGAGCCACGATGGAAACTCAAATCTTGTGATTCGTGCCGAGCGCCTGGGTGAAGGTGACGAACGACCAAGTGCCTGGTATGGCCCGGCTGAGTTCACTAGTGCTCGCATCACAACCAAAGAGCACATGCTGTTTGAATACGGTCGCTACGAAGTTCGCGCCAAAGTGCCTGCTGGCTCGGGCACTTGGTCGGCGTTTTGGATGCTCGGCCACGACATTCAAACCAACCCGTGGCCAGCCGTGGGCGAGATCGACGTGATGGAACAAATCGGTCGCGAAGCTAACCGAGTGTTTGGAACCCTTCACTGCGCGGGCCACCACAGTGACCACGGTTTTGGCAAAACCCTAGATTTGCCTTTTGATCTAGCAGATGGTTGGCACACCTATGGCGTGAACTGGCAACCAGATCAGATTGACTGGTTCATTGACGACATTTTGTATTTCAGCGCGACCCCCGAGGCAATGGGACCCGAAAACTGGGTTTTCGACAAGCCCTATTATTTGTTGCTAAACCTAGCCATCGGCGGCGGTCTGGGCGGCGAGGTTGCCAGCGATCTGGCGAACCCAGCAAACCTAGAGGTTGACTACATTCGTGTTTATAAGTACAACAGCCATGGGCGAACACTGCCGGTAACCGCCTAAAAGAGCTGGCTCGCTCTGCGAGAATAGTTGCATGACTCTACACACACACGTTGCAACTTTGCACACAAACCACGGCGCCATCAAGATCAACCTTTTTGGCAACCACGCACCAATCACAGTAGCCAACTTCGTTGAGCTTGCTGACGGCACCCGCCTGGGCAAAAACTTTTATGACGGCGTGATTTTTCACCGCATCATTGAGGGCTTCATGATTCAGGGCGGCGACCCAACAGGCACCGGAATGGGCGGCCCAGGCTACCAGTTCGACGACGAGATTCACCCAGAACTCAACTTTAACGAACCTTACAAGATCGCTATGGCCAACGCTGGCGTGCGCGGTGGCAAAGGCACCAACGGTTCACAGTTCTTCATCACAACCGTGCCAACTCAGTTCTTGTTCGGCAAGCACGCTGTCTTTGGCGAAGTTGTTGACGCTGACAGCCGCAAGGTTGTAGACAAGTTGGGTTCGGTTGCAACCGACCGCAGCGACCGCCCAATCGATGACGTTGTTATCGAATCAGTCAGCATCGAAACTGTTTAGTTAAAACCATGTCGGTTTGCTATCGCCACCCCAACAACGAAGCCTATGTGCGCTGCCAGCGCTGCGAGCGTTTCATCTGCCCGCAGTGTCAGGTTGAAGCACCAGTAGGTTTCTTGTGCCCAGAAGATGCCGGTCAAACGGTAGCCGCTGTGGCAGCTGGGGTGGCGAATAGCGCAACCTACACCGCTCGCAGAACTGGCCGGCGCATAGCCCGAGCCGCTGCGCCAGTCACCTGGGCGTTGATTGTGCTCAACGCTGCAATCTGGGGCATTCAGATC
>CAIYTL010000168.1 GCA_903929105.1 uncultured Micrococcales bacterium
ATGTGGGAGTTCCTAGACCGCCTTTTGGCTCTAGCACTACCTCGCATTCGTGACTTTCGCGGCCTAAAGCCAAACCAGTTCGACGGCAACGGCAACTACACTTTTGGTCTCTCAGAGCAGTCAGTGTTCCACGAGATCGACCAAGACAAAATTGACCGCGCTCGCGGCATGGACATCACTTTTGTGACCACTGCCAAGAACAACGACGAGGGCCGTGCGCTTCTAACCGCACTCGGCTTCCCTTTCCAGACCAACTAATCATCGGATAGGTCCGTTAGCTCGTAAAGCTAACGGAAACCACCGAGAGAGGCGCAACAAAATGACAATGACAGATCCGGTCGCAGATTTTCTGACCCGTCTGCGCAATGCAAACAGCGCGTATCACGAGTCGGCTAGCCTGCCTTACAGCAAGCTAAAGGCTAAGATCGCTGAAATCCTCAAATCTGAGGGTTACATCGCTGACTTTGCTGTGGCAGATGCAGAAGTAGGCAAGACGCTTACCATCGACCTAAAGTACGGCCCAAACCGCGAGCGTTCAATCGCTGGCATCAAGCGCGTTTCAAAGCCTGGCCTTCGTGTTTATGCGAAGTCAACTGAGCTTCCTCGCGTTCTTGGTGGCTTGGGCATCGCCATTCTTTCGACATCGTCAGGTCTTTTGACCGACCGTCAAGCAGCCAAGAAGGGAGTAGGCGGAGAAGTTGTCGCCTACGTTTGGTAATCAGACATGTCACGTATTGGTAGATTGCCGATTCCGGTTCCAGCCGGCGTCGAAGTAAAGATTGAAGCAAACGTTGTGACCGTTAAGGGCCCTAAAGGCACCTTGACTCACACCATTGCTGCACCGATTCAGGCCGTTCTCGAAGAGAACACCGTTGTGGTTACCCGCCCTGACGACGAGCGCAACTCGCGTTCGCTTCACGGTCTAACCCGAACCCTGATCGCAAACCTAATTCACGGAGTTACTCAGGGCTACACCAAGGGCCTAGAGATTGTTGGTACCGGTTACCGTGTTACCGCCAAGGGCTCTGACATTGAATTCGCACTTGGATACTAACACCCGATTTTGGTTAAGGCGCCAGCAGGCATCACCTTTACCGTTGAGGGCAACACCAAGCTGTCTGTATCAGGCATTGACAAGCAGGCTGTCGGTGAGGTTGCTGCCAACCTTCGCAAGCTTCGCAAGCCAGAGCCATACAAGGGCAAGGGTGTTCGCTACGCCGGTGAAGTCGTGCGTCGCAAGGCCGGAAAGAGCGGTAAATAATCATGGGTCTAACTAGCAAAACTCGCGGCAAGAGCAAAAGCGCTGCCCGCAGCCGTCGTCACCTACGTCTTCGCAAGAAGATTGTTGGTAGCGCACTGCGCCCACGTCTAGTGGTTACACGTTCAGCACGTCACGTATTCGTTCAGATCGTTGACGACGCCCAGGGTCACACCTTGGCTTCGGCATCGACCATGGAAGCCGAGCTGCGTTCATTCGCTGGCGACAAGACTGCCAAGTCAACTGAAGTTGGCAAGCTTGTTGCAAAGCGCGCTGTTGCTGCTGGTGTTACCGAGGTTGTTTTCGACCGCGGTGGCAACAAGTATGCAGGTCGCGTTGCTGCGATCGCCGAAGGCGCACGTGAAGGTGGGCTGACACTATGAGTCAAGAAGTCAAGGAGACAACCGTGGCAACTGAAGAAGCTGCAACAACCGTTACCACTGAAGTCACTGAGCCAAACGAGCGCGAAGCTCGTCGCGGCAGCCGTGACCGCGCCCCTCGTGGCGAGCGTCGCGACCGTGAAGAGACCAAGAGCCCGTTCCTCGAGCGCGTTGTTACCATCAACCGTGTTTCAAAGGTTGTTCAGGGTGGTCGTCGCTTTAGCTTTACCGCTCTAGTAGTTGTCGGTGACGGCAACGGTCTAGTAGGCGTTGGCTATGGCAAGGCTAAAGAAGTTCCAGCTGCGATCGCCAAGGGCGTTGAAGAAGCTAAGAAGAACTTCTTTCGCGTGCCTCGCGTTTCAAGCACCATTCCTCACCCAGTTCAGGGCGAGGCTGCAGCCGGCGTAGTTTTGCTTCGTCCAGCAGCCCAGGGAACCGGTGTTATCGCCGGTGGTCCAGTTCGCGCCGTTCTAGAGTGTGCCGGAATTCACGATGTTTTGAGCAAGTCGCTCGGTTCATCGAACACCATCAACATCGTTCACGCCACCGTAGCAGCACTGCGCCAGCTCGAAGAGCCAGCAGCAGTTGCAGCCCGTCGTGGCCTTCCGATTGACCAAGTAGCCCCAGCTGGTTTGCTTCGTCAGCAAGAAGCAAAGGTAGGTGCCTAATGGCAACGCGTCTAAAGGTGACCCAGATTAAGAGTGAAATTGGTGGCAAGCCAAATCACCGTGAGACCCTTCGTACCCTAGGCCTAAAGCGCATTGGCGACATCATCGTCAAAGAAGACAGCGCTTCGGTTCGCGGTATGGTTCGCACGGTTGCACACCTTGTTACCGTTGAGGAGATCAACTAATGGCTGAAGAGACCAAGCCAGCTGCTGCTAAGGCAGCTGCTGCAAAGAAGCCTGCCGCCGCAAAGGCTGCTGCCCCTAAGGCCGCTGCTAAGCCAGCTGCTGAAAAGGCACCTGCAAAGGCTGCTGCACCTAAGGCTGCCGCTAAGCCGGCTGCTGCTAAGGCAGAGGCAACCGAAGCTGCTGCCCCTAAGGCCGCCGCTAAAGCTGCACCTAAAGCTGCAAAGCCAGCCGAAGCGGCTGAAAAGGCAAACATTCTGAAGGTTCACCACCTTCGTCCGGCCGCGGGCTCTAAAAAAGAGCGCACCCGTGTCGGTCGTGGTGAGGGTTCGAAGGGTAAGACCTCGGGTCGCGGTACCAAAGGTACCAAGGCTCGTTACCAGGTTCGCCCAGGCTTCGAAGGTGGTGGCGTGCGTCTAGTAATGCGTACTCCAAAGCTTCGCGGCTTCAAGAACCCGTTCCGTGTTGAGTACCAGGTAGTCAACATTGACCGTCTTGCAGAGCTTTACCCAACCGGTGGCGACGTAACTGTTGCTGACTTGGTTGCAAAGGGTGCCGTTCGTGACAATGAGCTTGTAAAAGTGCTTGGCAACGGCGACATCTCGGTTAAGCTAAACGTTAGTGTCGACAAGGTTTCAGCATCTGCTGCTGAAAAGATTGTCGCCGCTGGTGGCTCAGTTAAAAACTAGTCATCGACTAGTTCTACCCAGCCTGGAGGCCTAATTGCTAAGCGCCATCGTTCGCGTATTTCGCACCCGCGACCTACGTAACAAACTAGCCTTTACACTTGCAATCGTTGCTATGTACCGATTGGGATCATTCATCCCTGCACCATTGGTCAACTATGGCAACGTGCAGTCGTGTCTAACTGCAACACAGAGCACAAGCGGTCTTTATGAACTTGTGAACCTGTTCAGTGGTGGCGCTTTGCTCCAGCTTTCAATCTTTGCGCTTGGAATCATGCCGTACATTACGTCATCGATTATCATTCAGCTGCTTCGCGTGGTTATTCCCCGCTTCGAAGCGCTGCACAAAGAGGGTCAGTCAGGTCAGTCGACTTTGACTCAGTACACCCGTTACCTAACCATTGCTCTTGCAGTGTTGCAGTCAACCACGTTGATTGCGGTTGCTCGCTCGGGCACCCTGTTTGGTTCAAAATGTACAAACCCGATTCTGATCGACACTTCACCGATTTCGCTTGCCCTGATGGTGCTAACCATGACCGCAGGCACCGGCCTAATCATGTGGATGGGTGAGCTCATCACCGAGCACGGCATCGGCAACGGAATGTCGCTTTTGATTTTCACATCAATCGCATCGCGTTTTCCGCAGTCACTTGCTGCGATTGCTAACACCAAGAGTGTTGAGACCCTGCTTGTGGTTTTGGGCGTTGGTGTCGTGATTGTTGCGCTGGTTATTTTGGTTGAGCAATCACAACGTCGCATTCCAGTTCAGTATGCAAAGCGCATGATTGGACGCCGTGAATACGGTGGCCAGAGCACATACATTCCGATCAAAGTGAACATGGCTGGTGTTGTTCCAGTTATCTTCGCTTCAAGCTTGCTTTATCTTCCTGGTTTGGTCGCACAGTTCAACCAGCCAGACAAAAACGGTAACGTAGCACCTTGGGTTTCGTTTGTCTCTGACTACCTAACTCGTGGTGACCACCCGCTTTACATGTTGCTCTACTTTCTAATGATTGTTGGTTTCACATTCTTCTATGTGGCAATCACATTCAACCCAGAAGAAGTTAGCGACAACATCAAGCAGTCTGGTGGATTCATTCCTGGCATTCGTGCCGGTCGTCCGACCACCGAATACCTTGAATACGTTCTCAGCCGAATCACTTTCCCAGGAGCTCTTTACCTAGGTCTGATCGCTTTGATTCCGCTAGTTTCGTTCTCGATTATCGGCGCTAACCAGAACTTTCCGTTCGGTGGAACCTCGATCCTCATCATCGTTGGTGTTGGTCTAGAGACCGTCAAGCAGATTAGCGCTCAAATGGAGCAGCGCAACTACGAAGGTCTTCTGCGATGAGCCGGTTTCTCTTGATTGGCGCCCCAGGTGCCGGCAAGGGAACCCAAGCTGAGCGCCTAGCGCAAACTTTTGGAATTCCTGCAGTCTCAACCGGTGACATCTTTCGCTTCAACGTGAAGAATGAAACCGAGTTGGGCAAGCAGGCTAAAGCGTTCATGGACCGCGGCGAGTTTGTGCCAGACA
>CAIYTL010000169.1 GCA_903929105.1 uncultured Micrococcales bacterium
CGGCGTTTTCACGCCAGCCCGCATAAAGCTAGTCGGCCCGCAGCGACAGCATGAACTGCCCGCCACCCTGTTTGATGTCAACCGCAAACTTGGTCTCAGGAGCTAGGCGAGACAAGCGGTCTAGCAACCACTCGGTGGCCTCATCAGCCTCGCGCTGACCAGGGCACCGAGCCACAACCTCGCGACCGCCCTTGCGTGCTAAACGCTCAACGGCTTCGAAAATTGGCGAAGGGTCGACAACAAAAATCTCGCTACCCCAAGGCACTACCGGCGAAATCTTGCCGCGCATGGTGTTGCACTGGCGGTGCGCCAAACGCTCGACCGTTGCGGTGCCCTTCTTAGCTTTCGAGGCCGCATAGCTGTCGGCGCTTGGGCCCAGATCTGAGTTCACCGAGGCGTCAGGGTCAACCGGGTTATCGCAAAGCCAGCAACGCCAGGCGTCGCGCTCGCCTATTTCGTTTAGGTCGCTCATTTAGTTGGTGCCGGCCAAGAGCGGCGCGAGCACACCCGAGAAAACCTGCCAGGCAAGCAGAGTCTTTGCAACCAAGCTCAGGGTGATGTAGGCACGCTCACCCTGCAAATAGCTGCGCCACTTGCCAACCTGCTTGTATTGCAACCACTGGTTCAGAGCAAAGGTGTTGAACAATACAAAGATTGAAACCATGATGCCGATTACAAAGCCTGGAACCTGAGCATCGTTGGTTGAACCAGGTTGAATAGTCAACACAAAAACGCCGATCCAGGGCACGATTCCAACCATTGAACCAAAAATGAATGGCAACAGTTTGTTGGTGCCTGGTGCTTCATATTTCTCTTGCAAGGCACCAAACAAAATCATTGCAGCGTTGACCGCGAAAATGGCGGTTAGAGCTGTGAAGTCAGTAACACCAACAAGTTGAGCAATTAGAAAAATCATGATTGATGAACTGAGTGAATACTCTGCCCATCTGAAATAGTTGCGGTGTGCTTTCAATCCGTTTGAATAGCGGCCAAAGAATGCTGGCGTCGAAACCAAGAAGTGAAATATTGCACTTAGCAGCAAGAAGCCCACAAGACCAAAGCCCATGTTGACTTTGAAGAGTTCAACGCGCTCAGGTTGAATGGTTGAGCCTGGAGGGCCAGCCATGTAGTCGGCTGTGACCGGAAACTCTGCCTGTGCTTTCAGAGCTACGATGATCGCAATCATTCCGATTGCCTGAAGCAGGTGGGCTGAACCTGCCACGATGTTGTAGATTCTGAGTCGTTTGATTTGTTCGTCAACCGAGCGT
This sequence comes from uncultured Micrococcales bacterium, assembly GCA_903929105.1. Taxonomy (GTDB): domain Bacteria; phylum Actinomycetota; class Actinomycetes; order Actinomycetales; family Microbacteriaceae; genus Rhodoluna. The sequence goes on from CAIYTL010000169.1 coordinate 1,269, forward strand.
TCAATTTTTGCCATAGCTAAAACCCCTTTGTTTCTGTCAAGACTGAATTGTGTCTACGCCTTAATCTAGCGTTTATTTGGCCAAAAGAGGCATGTTAGCCTTTCGTAATGACAAAGTCACCCCGCCTCAGCCTTTGGTTTGCAGCCACCGCTGTGATCTTTTTCACGCGAGCAGCGATTTTCTCAACTTGGCAAAGTCGTGGCCCCGAAGTGCAGGCACTTTTGCACCTTGATAAACCGGCAATGGGTTGGCTAGTGATGCTATACCCGGTCGGTGGGCTAATCGGCGTATTCTTTGCTTCAGAGTTCACCCGTCGCTTTGGCTCAAAGGTGCTAACCGTTGCGGGCTTTGCCATCACGGCGGCTGGAATGGTGACGCTGGGTTTCAGCGTCACGGCAGGCAACGTCTGGCTTTCGGCCGCTCTGCTCGTGGTCATGGGCCTGCCGATGGCAATGTCAGACTTTGTTGGCAACTTTGAAGGTGCCGGCGTTAATCGTGCTTCAACTCGCAGCCTTATGCCAGCGATTCACGGGGCTTTCGGTGCGGGCATGGTTTTGGCATCTTGGGTTGCTTCAGCCTTTATCGCCGGCCATGTTGACCTGATAACAAACTATTTGATTATCGCGGTGGCAGCTCTAGTGCCTTCGATTTGGGCAGCGTTTAATTTTCCTGACCACAAACAGACTCCAAACACTAAAGCTGAAAGGCGCGAGCACGCCCGTTTGGGCCGCGCTGCTTGGCGCGAAAAGCACACGGTTGCCATCGGGTTTATTGGTTTCACATTTATTCTTGGCGAAATTTCGTTTGGCACCTGGATGCCCATTGCGCTCACCAGTTCGGGTTTTGAACCAGCCGTGGCTGCCGCGGCTTTTGGTGCTTTCTGGATCATCATCTCGGTTTTGAGATTTGTGGGTGGCACCATTGTTGACCGCGTGGGCCGTGCCCGCGTAGTTCTGCTTTCGTCTTTGATAAACGCTGGTGGCGTTGCGGTGTTCATGCTCGACCCCGTTCTTCACCTGCCATTTCTGGGCATCGGCCTTTGGGCGGTTGGGCTAGCGCTAGGTGCCCCACTTGCCGTAACCGCGATGAGCGATGACCCAACAAAAGCTGCTGCTCGCGTGAACATGTTCATCACAGTGGTGTACCTTGCAAGTTGCACCGCAGGGCCAGCACTCGGCTATGTCTCGAAATTCACCGGCCTATATTTTGCCTTTGTGATTCCGCTAGCGTTCTTGATCACAAGCGCGTTCCTGAGCAAAGTCACAGCACCCCGAAACTAGAATTGGCAGCTATGAGCGAAGAAAAAGTAAAAGGCCCGGCCAGCTATTTTCCGTCGATTATTAAAAAATATGGCCAGCCGATTGAGTTTTGGTTTGAGCAGCTCGACAAAGTGCCGACGCTAAAGCACATGGAACAGGTCAAGTTTCTTCAGACCGAGCACGAAATGGGTCAGGGCCACGCCAACGCCGTCGTGCATGTTTGGCGCAGCAAGAACCTCTAAACGCGAGAGTTCTAGTTTTGCGGGAACCCTAGGTTGATGCCACCGTGGCTAGGGTCAAGCCAACGACTGGTGATTGCTTTGCCTCGGGTAAAGAAGTGAACACCTTCAACACCGTGTGCTTTGGTGTCGCCGAATAGTGAGTTCTTCCAGCCGCCAAAAGAGTAATAGGCCACTGGCACGGGAATCGGAACGTTGATGCCGATCATGCCGACTTCGATTTCGTTCTGAAAACGTCGAGCCGCGCCACCGTCGTTGGTGAAGATGGCGGTCCCGTTGCCGAAAGCACCGCTGTTGATGAGAGCGACTCCTTCTTCATAGCTCTTGACTCGCACGATCGACAGCACTGGCCCGAAGATCTCTTCGGTGTAAACCTTTGAGGTGGTCGAAACATTGTCGATCAAAGTCGGACCAAGCCAGAAACCATCAGCGGCGCCATCAAACTCGCCGTCGCGGCCATCAACCACAACGGTCGCGCCATCGGCTGCGGCAATGTCGATGTATGCAGCCACTTTGTCGCGGTGTTGCTTGGTCACCAATGGGCCCATGTCGCAACCGCGGCGACCGTCGCCGGTGCGAAGCTTGCTCATGCGCGAAACGATCTTTTCGATGAGCGCGTCGGCAACGGGCTCAACAGCAACGACTACCGAAATAGCCATGCAGCGTTCGCCCGCCGAGCCAAAACCGGCGTTGATCGCCGAGTCAGCTACCAACTCGAGGTCGGCATCTGGCAGCACGAGCATGTGGTTCTTGGCTCCTCCGAGCGCCTGAACTCGCTTGCCGTGCTTCGAACCTGTTTCATAAACGTATTGAGCGATAGGCGTCGAACCGACAAACGAAATCGCCTGAACTGCCGGGTGAGTGAGTAGGCCATCGACCGCCTCTTTATCGCCTTGAAGCACATTGAACACGCCATCAGGCAGACCAGCCTCTTTGAGCAATTCGGCGATCCAAATGGCAGCCGATGGGTCTCTTTCAGATGGCTTCAACACAACCGAGTTGCCTGCTGCCAGTGCAATCGGAAAAAACCACATAGGAACCATTGCCGGAAAATTGAACGGGCTGATGATGCCTACAACGCCGAGCGGCTGGCGAGTGCTATAAACGTCGACGCCTGTTGAAACGTTTTCGCTATAGAAACCCTTCATAAGGTGGGGAATGCCCGTTGCGAACTCAACAACTTCTTGGCCTCGAGTAATCTCGCCCAGAGCGTCTGACAAAACTTTGCCGTGTTCGCTCGTGATGATTTCTGCGAGTTCGGTTTTCTTAGCGTTTAGAAGCTCGCGAAAGCTAAACATGATTGCTTGCCGCTTAGCCAACGATGTATCGCGCCAGGCTGGGAACGCCGCTTTTGCACTGTTGATTGCTGCTTCGATTTCTGCCTGGTTCGCAAGGGCGACGCTTTTGGTCTGAACGCCAAGTGCAGGGTCATAGACAGGTGCGGTTCGACCTGAACTGCTGGCGCGCAGTGCGCCGTCGATCCAGTGGCCAACAACAGGCAGGTTGTTCATTTGGTGGTTCCCATCAGCTTGAGCGGTGCAGTGTCAGTTTATGCCACCACTAAATGCACAGGCCTATGACAGATTATTCGCAGGTGCAAAGCTGCTCTGCTGGAACGCCTGCTAGCGCTTCGTCGATGTGCTGGCCACAACCAGCCCATGTGACTTTTCCGCACTTTTCGCATGTTGCTGGTGCACACATAGGTTTACTCCTTTTAGTTTCTGCTTATTTCTTTGAGCCAAACAGCTTGGCAAAAAAGCCCGGTTCTTTGGGGTCGTTTGCGTGTCCTTGGCAACGTTGAGCTTTGGGAATGCCCCGCATGACCTGGTCAACGTGCTGGCCACAGCC
>CAIYTL010000170.1 GCA_903929105.1 uncultured Micrococcales bacterium
CTGAACTGCAATCATGGCTTAGAGCCTTATGAAGCCATTGTTGCCTGCGGCATTCGCGATGCAACTGTAAGCACGATTACGCTATTAACAGGCAAAGAGGTCACTCCACTTATGGCTGCCGAACGGGTAGAACACTACCTGACAAAGATTGGTGAATACGTCGAATGACAACCGAACAAAACCCACAGCGCAAGCTTTTGCGCATTGAAGCGCGAAACAGCGCTGTGCCAATCGAAAAAAAGCCGGAGTGGATCAAAATCACAGCAAAGATGGGGCCAGAATATAACGCCCTTCAATCGCTTGTGAAAACCGAAAATCTTCACACTGTTTGCCAAGAGGCCGGTTGCCCAAACATTTTTGAATGCTGGGAGGACCGTGAAGCAACATTTTTGATTGGCGGATCTCAGTGCACGCGCAGATGCGATTTTTGCCAAATTGACACGGGCAAACCCGCTGACCTCGACCGCGATGAGCCTCGACGCGTTGGTGAATCTGTCAAGACCATGCAACTTAGATACGCCACTGTTACTGGTGTCGCGCGTGATGACCTGGCTGACGAGGGAGCCTGGCTTTATGCCGAAACCATCAGGCAAATTCATCAGCAGTCCCCAGGCACCGGGGTAGAGATTCTGGTTCCCGATTTCTCGGGCAACCCAGAATTACTGCAACTTGTGTTTGATGCATCTCCAGAAGTTTTCGCGCACAACGTCGAGACCGTTCCACGCATTTTTAAGCAGATTCGCCCGGCATTCAAATATGAACGCTCGCTAGATGTAATCACACAGGCTCGAAACGCCGGTCTTGTAACCAAGTCGAACTTGATTCTTGGCATGGGCGAAACCACCGATGAAATCATCCAGGCCCTAAAAGACCTTCATGAAGCCGGCACCGACATTGTCACTATCACTCAGTACCTTCGCCCGTCACCGCGCCACCACCCGGTTGATCGCTGGGTAAAGCCACAAGAGTTCGTGGAATTGCGCGAAATAGCTGAAGAAATGGGATACCTCGGCGTTCTAAGCGGTGCTTTGGTGCGCAGTTCGTATCGTGCCGGTCGCCTTTGGGCGGGTTCTATGCTTAAAAAAGGCCGCGAGATTCCCGCCGAACTTACTCACTTGGCAGAACAGCTCGCCAGCAACACCCCTGCGGCGCAGGCTTACTAGCTGCTGAGCTAAAATAGGCAAATGGCTAAATCAAACACAACACCATCTAAAAACGCCGTGGCAAAAGAACCTGGTCGTTTCGCGCAGCTGTGGCGCTATTACCGCATGACGGCTAAGCACAGCCCAAAGTCTGTCGCATGGGCAATTGGCGCGGGCCTGGTTGGCTTTGGTGTGATCTTTGTGTTCGGCTTACTAGTTTCTGCTGGCAGCACGATTTCGATCGTAGTTTGGGCTGTGACCGGCGTATTCGTGGGCATTTTGACCGGCATGATCATCATGAACAAGCAAGCTGAAAAAGTTGCATTCGGTCAAATCGATGGTCGCGCTGGTGCTGTAGGCGCAATTCTGCAGAACGGTCTAAAGCGCGGATGGCGCACCTCTGAAGTTCCCGCCGCTGTGAACGCGTCAACTCAAGAGGCTGTTTACCGAGCAATCGGTCCGGGTGGCGTTGTGCTAATCGGCGAAGGCACCAGCCGCAGCCGAGTTTCGGCAATGCTTGAGAGCGAAAAGCGCAAGGTTGCCAAAGTTGCTGCCGGTGTTCCTATTCACAGCCTCTATGTGGTTGGTGACGAGACTTCAACAAAGCTCATAAAACTCGTGAACACAATTTATGCTCACAAGCGCGCACTCAATAAAACCGAAGTTTCAGTGGTTTTCAAGCGTCTTGAAACTGTCGGCCTCAAATTGCCGATTCCAAAGGGTATCGACCCGAGCCGCATGCGCGCCCAACGTCGCTAATTCCCTAAAGCGCTTCTTAGAGTCGCACTAAGACAGTGCCCACAGCCTTGTCTTGCAGACCGCGCTGGTCGGCATCCCAAATAGCTACCGGAATAACAAGGCAGACAAGACCAGCCCTGACTAAACCGCGCCAAAAACCGACCCATTTGCCATCAAGCCTTCGAACCGCAATGCCAAATATTCGGTGACCGATTGAGTAGCCGAGCGTTGACACAAGCAGCCACTGCTCGACAAAGAAGAAGATTAGGCTGACGTTGGCATCGTAGCCAAAGAAAG
>CAIYTL010000171.1 GCA_903929105.1 uncultured Micrococcales bacterium
CCGAAATCGTGAAATTTTCGACCCAGTACTTGCGGACCTCCCAGCGAAGCCAGTCTTCGGTACTTACAAACTGATTCCTTGTTGCCCAGGGGCTTGCCACGGCTGAAGCATCGCCTCGCGATTCACGCTTAAACCTTCGAGCATCCTCACGCGCTGCCTTGAACTTGCGACTCAAATCAGCGAAAGCGGCCTTTTGATCTGCGAGCTGCTCGGCAAAATGGCGGGATTTGTCTCGTTCGCGAGTGAGTTCGTTCTTGGCCGCTGCAATCTTTTCCGAGAGCGTTTTGATGGTGAACTTTGCCAGGTGGTCACCCGCAGTCTCCTTTGGTTTGCTGGGTATAACGCCACGGACAATCCCGTCGCGGCCAGGCATCGGGAACTTCGGGGCGGCTTCAGCATCGGCCGCTGCAGGCAGCGCGTCAGTCGCCTCCTGCGCCTGCAACTGCTCGCCAAGCTCGTCCAAGACGGACGTCGGGGCCTCCGTGAATTTGATCGCCTCTTCTGGCAGCTCATCCTGGACATTGATGACACCTTGTTCCTCGGTTATCCAAGGAGCACCGCCATCAATCAGACTTACGGCCAGTTCAACAATTTCGTCGTCATCGATGTCATTGCACTTGAGTCGAGTGCGCCCCTGAGGGTCTCGATAAACACGGAACGGAAACACCTCGCCAATCTCAAGGTATTCATCGATTACGTCAAGTGGGTTTCCAGTTATCTCATCCTTGCGAACCTCAAAGACGAGATTGGGGTGCACAGCGACCTTCGCTGACTGCCTCGTGGTTTCAATGACTAGAGCGAGAGTGACGGTGCCGTAAGGATATTTCTCGACAAACTCTTCCTGCGTGAGGTTCTGCTGATCGAGAGTGAAAGTCTTGCTAGGTGCGTGGTACTCGCCGTGAACAACCTGGCCTTTTTGCAAGATGGCTGCCAGTGAAATCCCCGGGAAAGTCAGTGAGTTGCGAAGAGGAACAAGTTCAGAATTTGGCAGCATCAAGATGGCGACTTCGCCGCCATAAATCTGCATCACCTTGGCGCTTTGCCTTACGCCATTGGTTGGCTTTACAAAAAGACCTGCTTCATTCGCATAGCCAATTAAGTCCGAAGTGAGCTGGCGGGCAAGATTAGCGCGAAGTTTCTCGTCGTTGGTGAAGTAAAGCTTTGAAGGGACTCGTGAAGAACCTGACTTCGGATCTAGATCCAAAGGGTAACCTCGCGCTGCTCCCCCGTATACGGCCCACCGATCAGGGAGCATCTCTGAAAACTTATAGGTCAGGTCCCCGTTGGGAATCGTGTAGCAATCGACGGTGGATTTGCAGTCCGCTTCGATTTCAGCGACATCAAATTCTGGATTTTCTAGGCCCGAGGGAATTGAAAAAACCGCTAACGGTCGCTTGCGCCGCGAATTGAGGATAGAAGTGGCCAAGGCTTCGACGTCAGCTACCGAAATGATCCTTGTTGCCATTTCGCACCCCCTTTGCGATCAGACTAATTGCTGGTTACGACATTCTCACTTGAGGTACTGCGCGAAACCCTGACGCACCTTGTGCATCTTTGGCAGCACAACCGCGTTGCAGTAGCCCTGGCTCGGGTTCTTGTCGAAGAAGTCCTGGTGATACTCCTCGCCCACCCAGAACTGGGTCGCAGGCACAATCTCGGTGACGATGCCGTCGCCCCAAAGCTCGGCTGCACGATCGCGAGCGGCTTCGAAAAGCTGGCGTTGTTCATCCGAGGTATAGAACATGCACGAGCGGTATTGCGTGCCGATGTCGTTGCCCTGACGGTTGAGTTGACGTGGGTCGTGCATTGTGAAGAACATGTCGAGAATCACGTCGGCAGGAATCACGCTTTCGTCGAAGTCAACTCGAGCGACCTCTGCGTGACCAGTGTTGCCGTTGCAGACTGCCTCGTAGCCAGGATTCTCAACCGAGCCACCCATGTAGCCAACCTCGACGTCGTGAACGCCTTTGAATTGCATATAAGAAGAGTCGAGGCACCAGAAGCACCCACCGCCAAGAACAAAACTGGTCATTGCACTACCTTAGGCTGATTTGGTGAGCCCCAACCAAAAGCATCCGACCCTCGGTGTGGTCATGACGCTCGCGTCTTCACTGCTATTTGGGCTCAACGCCAGCACGACAAAAGTGCTGGTGCACAGTGGAATAACCCCGGCTCAGCTAGTTCTATTCCGCTCAGTCGCGGTTGCCGTGCTGGCCGCAATCATCGTGGCAATTCGCAGCCCTAAGGCGTTTCGAATCACCGCTCGCGAGACCGGCAAGTTCGCTATCTATGGTGTCTTCGGCATGGGTCTGATGCAGTGGTGCTATAGCAACGCGGTCAGCAACATGCAGGTCGGCCCTGCATTGCTTATCGAATACACCGCCGTGGTTATCGTGCCGCTTGCCTCGCTGCTGCTGTTCAAAGAAACAGTCGGCAAATCACTTTGGATGGCCGTGGCCCTGGTTTTGGTCGGATTGCTGATTGTCG
>CAIYTL010000172.1 GCA_903929105.1 uncultured Micrococcales bacterium
AGAGACTTGGCTTTGTTCACGGCAGCCGAATCGATAAGCGGGCCAATGCTCACGCCGTCTTCGGTGCCACGGCCAACCTTCATTGCCTTGACGCGGTCAGTCACACGGCGCGCGAACTCGTCGGCGACATCGGCATGCACAATAAAGCGGTTAGCTGCGGTGCAAGCCTGACCAATGTTTCTAAACTTTGCGGCGAGCGCACCCTCAACGGCTTTGTCTAGATCAGCGTCTTCAAAGACCACGAACGGGGCGTTGCCACCAAGTTCCATCGAGGTGCGCAAAACGTTGTCGGCTGCCTGCTTCATCAGCGCGATTCCCACCGAGGTTGAACCAGTAAACGAAAGTTTGCGCAGTCGTTTGTCGGCAATAATCGGCGCCGAAACCGCTGAAGACTTGCTCGTGGTAATAACGTTGACAACACCTTTTGGCACGCCAACCTCTTCAAGAATCTTGACGAAATACAACGTGGTGAGTGGGGTCAGGGTTGCTGGCTTAATCACCATGGTGCATCCGGCAGCAATCGCCGGCGCAATCTTGCGGGTTGCCATAGCCAACGGAAAATTCCAAGGCGTGATCAGATAGCAGGGCCCGACCGGCAAATATGAAACGATGGCGCGACCGGTGCCTTCAGGGTTGATGCCATAGCGGCCCGTGATTCGCACAGCCTCTTCGCTGAACCAACGCAAGAACTCAGCGCCATAGTTAACCTCACCAATGGCCTCGCTCAAAGGCTTGCCCATTTCGAGGGTCATCAGAAGCGCAAAGTCATCTTTGAGTTCTTGCACTCGTTCAAAAGCTTTTCGCAGCAATTCTGCGCGCACCCGAGGCGCAGTTTTCGCCCAATCTTCTTGCACGGCGGCAGCGGCATTCATGGCAGCTTTGCCATCTTCAACGCTAGCGTCAGCAATCTTTGCCAGCACAGCGCCGGTGGCAGGGTCAAGCACGTCGATGGTTTGGCCATTCGACCCATTAACCCATTCGCCGTTGATGTAAAGCTGGGTTGGCACCTTTGCCAAAAGTTCGGCTTCGCGGGTTGCATTCATAGTTAGTTCGATTCTGATTCGAGGTTGATATTTGATTCTTTAGCGACTTGCAAGATGGTTGCGGCAATATCGAGCCCTGCGCCTAAACCTGTCTCAACTAATTTTGCATATCTTGAGAACAGTAGGTGCCTGAACACCCCAAAATACAAAGGCTCGTTCTTTTCTCACCCTATAGAAATGAAAATCAGATAGGCGTTAAGCACTGATAGAAGAGTGGCCAATGCGTACCCAGTCGCGGCAAGAAGTGGTCGATTGGCATAGTGCCCCAGTAGCTTTTTTGAAGAAGTCAAGCGAACCAGCGGAATCAATGCAAACGGAATTCCAAAGCTCAAAATGACCTGGCTCAAAACCAATAGGTTCGTCGAATTGATAGAAAGCGAAATTAGAACCAGCGCAGGAACAACTGTGAGCGCCCTTCGAGCAAGCAGTGGCATCTGAAATTCGAGCAGCCCCGTCATTACGACGCCACCGGCATAAGCCCCGACTGAGCTGGCGGCCAGACCAGACGCGATTAACCCAATCGCAAACATGATGCCGATAATGTGGCCCATCGAAAAGTTGATGGCTTCATAGGCGCTTTCAATGCTAAAGGCCGCGCCTGAACTGTTCACAGCAACGGCGCCGATTAGCAGAATGCCAAGATTCACGGCACCAGCGATGAACATTGAAATAGCCACATCCCAGCGCGTAGACCTCAGTTTTTGACTCAAATCAGTCTCGAGGTTTGCGTTCGCAAAACGATCTCGGCTCAAAGCCGAATGCGCATAGACCGCGTGCGGCATGATTGTTGCCCCAATAATTGCCGATGCCAACACAACCGACTTGGTTCCGTCAAAGGCCGGAACCAATCCACCCAAAAGTTGGCCTGGGTCGGGTTGCTCAACAAATAGACCTGAAACAAAACCGACTGCAGTTACGCCGATCAAGCCAATCATGACTAGCTCAAATGACCTTGCCTTGCCGTTGCGTTGAATCAAAAGAAGTGCCACCGACGCGACCGCAACAAGCACTGAGCCCATTAATAGGGGCAGGTTGAAAAGTATTTGCAGCCCTAGGGCGCCGCCCAGAATTTCTGCTAAATCGGTCGCCATCGTCACAACCAATGCCTGCAGCCAAAACGCTCTTTTAGCCCATCTAGATTTAATGGTTATGCCCAAAAGTTCGGGCAGCGAGCGCCCGGTTACCAAACCCAACTTCGCGGCCAGGTATTGCACCAAAACTGCGCCCAGGTTTGCAGCCACGATGACCCAGATAAGAAGGTAGCCAAAGTTTGCGCCAGCCGAGAGGTTGGTTGCAACGTTGCCGGGGTCAAGATAAGCCACGCCCGCAACCATGGCGGGCCCAACGACCATTCGCGCAGTTTTTGCAGAAGGCCTTTTGGCGACTTTTGACACAGCCATTGATATTTGTCGTTCGAAATCTAGTTTTTAGTTTGGTTCATGATTTTCAAGACTTCAACGGCCGACTCAGGCTTAGACCCAGCGTGAGGCGCACCTTCAGAGGAGCCGCGATCATGAGACACAACAAACCAAATGCCGCGGGCAGCGTTGAGCGAATTGTTCATATAGCGGTGTCGGCGATTCGCATCGAAACTAAACGAGTCACCCGCTTGCAGTTCATAAATCTCATCATCAAGGCTAAGAGTGAGCGAGCCCTCGATCAAAAATCCGAACTCATCGGCGTTGTGCGTCATAACCCGACCGTCAAGCGAACTGCCTGCGCCAGGTTCATAGGTAACAAGCAGCGGGTCAACAAGATTTGAAGCTTTGTCAGCCAGGCGCTCCCAAATAACACCGTTTTGCATTTCGAGCTTGAGATTGTCGCGGCGACGTTGAACGACCGAGTCACTTACTGCCCCACCCTCGGTTGGGGTTTGCGAAAGTTTCGAAGTTAGCAGATCGAGTGAGACGCCTAGATAGCTAGCCAGCGCATAGAGCGTGCTCACAGATGGCGAAGTCTTAGAGTTTTCAACCTGGGACAACAAACTCGGCGAGACTCCTACTGCGGCAGCCACTGAGCGAAGACTTTTGCCTTGAGCCATGCGAACCGTGCGCAGTTGCGGGCCGATGTCAATTGCCAAAGTTGTCCTCAAATCTTGATGCACGCCAATGTGCTTTCGAATAATTTAGCAATACTGAACACCGGCCCCTGTTAGCGCTCGGCAAATGCTAGTCGGCAGCAGCCAGCTGACCGCAGGCTCCATCGATTTCTTTGCCTCTAGTGTCGCGAAGCGTGGTGGGAATTCCGGCGCGATCGAGCCGATAAACAAAGTCGTCTGTCACTTCTCGCGTTGAAGCCGTCCAAATCGAACCAGGGGTTGGGTTGAGCGGAATCGGGTTCACATGCACCCAGCCCTTGCCTCGCGCATTGAGTTTTTCGGCGAGCAGGTCGGCGCGCCATCCGTGATCATTCATGTCTTTAATAAGTGCATACTCGATGGATACCCGGCGGCCGGTCTTCTCAAAATAGTTGCGTGCCGCATCGAGCGCTTCATCGACCTTCCAGCGGGAATTCACCGGAATCAACTCGTTGCGCAGTTCATCGTCGGGGGCGTGCAGCGAAAGCGCAAACGTGAGTTGCAGATCTTCTTCGGCGAGCTTGAGAATCGCGGGCACAAGGCCCACAGTCGAAACCGTGATGTGTCGCGCTGACATGCCCAGGCCGTTAGGCTGCGGCTCAATCATGGTTCGCACGGCCGACATGAGTTTGTTGTAGTTTGCTAGGGGCTCACCCATGCCCATGAACACAATGTTGTTCACACGTTCATCTTCGTGAGCTTTCTCACCCTTCTTAAGACCACCGAGCTCGCCAGCTGCGATCACACGGTTAGCCTGAACAATCTGGTCGACAATTTCGGCGGCCGACATATTGCGCGTGAGCCCGGCCTGGCCAGTAGCGCAGAAAGGGCAGTTCATGCCACAACCGGCTTGCGACGAAACGCACAGAGTAATGCGCCCTGGGTAGCGCATTAAAACCGACTCAACAAGTGCGCCGTCAAATAACCGCCACAAAAACTTGATCGTGTCACCGTTGTCAGTTTGAAGCCGCTTTACCTCAGTAAGCAACGGCGGCAGAAGCGCGCCAACTAACTCCTCGCGACCAGCCTGTGGCAAGTCGGTCATAGTCGCTGGGTCACTCGAATAGTGGGTGAAATAGTGCGTGCTGATCTGCTTGGCGCGAAACCCTGGCAGACCGAGTTCTTTGACTCGAGCAACGCGTTCATCGGCGTTCAAATCAGCCCAGTGCACAGGGGGTTTGCCGCGCTTTGGTTCGGCAAACTCTAAAAGGGGGCGGCCCGACTCATCGCGGCGCTGACGCCAGCCTTCGGTAGCCGGTCTAACTTGTGGGCGCTGGTTCATTAGCTGCACTCCTCGATTTGCCCTTAACCAACTTATGGCGGTGCCGGGTCTTATTTGCACGGATGGCCTCTGCGCACCCGCAGTTTTGATTTTAGCTCAAAGGGCGGCAAGTCAAGTTTGTGCAACATTTCGTAAGCAGATTTGATTTGAGTCAAAGCATTTAGCAGAGTTGGTTCTAACCAAATCATTTTTGAAAGGTAATCATGTCATTTCTAACTTCACGTCGCACCGCCCTTAAGGCTTTTGCGGCAATCGCAATCGCCGGAGCATCGCTTGCTTTGGCAGCCTGCTCAACTGGCACCGGTGCAACACAAACCACCGGAGCCCTAGCCACACTGACCCCCGGCAAACTAACCATCGGCACCGGCAACCCTGCCTATGAGCCATGGGTTGTAGGCGATGCGCCAGAAAGCGGCAAGGGCTATGAAGCAGCTGTTGCTTATGCTGTTGCTGACAAGCTCGGCTTTGCAAAGAGCGACGTAGTTTGGGTTCGCACCACCTTTGACGAGGCTATTGCGCCTGGGCCAAAGAACTTTGACTTCAACCTTCAGCAATACTCGATCACTGACGAGCGCAAAAAGAACGTCGACTTTTCGAGCCCTTACTACTCAACCACTCAGACGGTAATCACCATCAAGGGTTCAAAGGCCGATGGTGTAACCACGGTTGCTGGTCTTAAGGGTTTGCTCATCGGTGCTGCTACGGGAACAACTAGCTTCTCGGCAATTGAAAACGTAATCAAGCCAACTACCCCAGCGGCTGCGTTCAACTCGAACGACGACGCTAAAGCTGCTCTTCAGTCGGGTCAGATTGACGCACTTGTTGTTGACCTTCCAACTGCGTTGTACCTAACCGCAGTTGAGCTAACTGACGGCAAGATCGTCGGCCAGCTAGACGGCAGTGCCGCCGGCGACCAGTTCGGTCTTGTGCTCGACAAAGGCAGCGCATTGACTGCCCCGGTTAGCGCAGCTGTTGACGCGCTTCAGGCCGACGGCACTCTTGCTGCACTACAGACTAAGTGGCTAGCAGACTATGCTGGCGCTCCGGTTCTGAAATAACTAAAAACTGTTAGATTTGGGGAGTACGCCGTGAAGGCGTGCTCCCTTTTTCTTAGCCCAAACCACAAGTTAGCGAGCTGAATTGTCTAAGACATTCGCAACCTTCGAGCCTTCACCGGCAGAGGTTGAGCGCGCTCGAATTCGCACAGCCAAACGCCGCCGATCAATTTTGGTTTCGCTTGTCAGCACTGTGGTTTTTGCTTTGGCTGCAGGTTTTGGCTTGGTATCAACCCCTGGGTGGAATCGCGTCGCCAGCTCATTCTTTGACCCTGCGACAGCAATTGATGCTTGGCCTAGAGTTCTTGACGGCCTCTGGTTAAACCTGAGGGTGCTGGTATTCGCAGCCATTGGTGTCTTGATTTTTGGAATGCTACTTGCGATTATGCGCACTTTGCGAAACCCAGTGTTTTTTCCGCTGCGGGTTTTTGCACGCGGTTATGTCGACTTTTTTAGAGGTCTGCCGCTGATCATCGTGCTTTATCTAGTGGGTTTTGGAATTCCGGGCTTAAGACTCGAGTGGCTGGGTCGAGTGCCCGCCGAAGTGCTGGGCACAGTCGCGTTGATTCTCACCTATTCGGCATACGTCGCCGAAGTTTTTAGAGCCGGCATTGAAAGCATCCACCCTTCGCAGAGGTTGGCGGCTCGTTCGCTAGGTCTGAGTTATTCGCAAACCATGCGTTTAGTGGTCTTGCCCCAGGCAGTGCGCCGCGTAGCCCCACCCCTAATGAACGACTTTGTCTCGCTGCAAAAAGACGTGGGTTTGATTTCGATTCTTGGCGCGGTTGATGCGGTTCGCGCAGCGCAAATCGAAGTAGCAAAGTTTGCCAACTTCACACCTTATGTTGTGGCCGGTCTGCTGTTCGTTCTGCTCGCGATTCCGAGCGTGAGATTCGCCGACCACATCGCAACCAAATATGCCAAACGAGAACAGGCTGGTAGCGCGCTGTGACAATCGACTGGAACAACCCTCGCCTGCGCGTGACCGGCCTGCGCAAACATTACGACCAAAAAGTTGTGCTCGGTGGTGTCGACCTCGAAATCTATCCGGGCCAAATCGTGGCGCTGATTGGTTCTTCGGGCTCAGGCAAAAGCACCATGCTGCGTTGCATAAACCTGATCGAAGAAATCAGCGACGGCCAGATTTGGCTTGAAGGCAACGACATTAGCCTTGCAAACATTGACCAAGATGCCGTGCGACGCGAGATCGGCATGGTTTTTCAAAGCTACAACCTGTTTGCGCACTTGAGCATTCTCGACAACATCACGCTGGCACTTCGGCATGTTCAAGGCAAAAGCAAACCCGAGGCCGAACAAATCGCCCTAGGCTGGCTAGACCGCATCGGCTTGGCCGACAAAGCCTCGAGTTTTCCTGACAAACTATCTGGCGGCCAACAGCAGCGCACGGCGATTATTCGCGCCGTCGCACTCAACCCCAAAGTTTTGCTGCTCGACGAAGTTACGTCGGCTCTCGACCCAGAACTTGTTGGTGAGGTGCTTGAGCTGATCCGTGATCTAAAAGCCACCGGCACAACCATAATCATGGCAACTCGCGAACTAACATTTGCTCGCGATGTGGCCGACTGGGTGGTTTTCTTAGACCAAGGCGTCGTCGCCGAAGAGGGCGAAGCAGCCGAGTTTTTTGCAAACCCTAAGCAAGAGCGCACGCGTGAGTTTTTGACGCGACTAAAACGTTAGTAACGATATTCTTCGGGCTTAAATGGCCCTTCAACCGGCACTCCAATGTAGCGAGCCTGATCAGGGCGAAGCTCGGTCAAGACTGCACCGAGTGCGGCAAGGTGAACCCGCGCAACTTTTTCGTCAGCTAGCTTGGCAATTCGATAAACCTTGTTTTCGAGGTTGGCCGCGTTTTGAGCAATCTCGATTTGTGCCATGGCCTGGTTGGTGAATGACGCGCTCATTACAAAGCTCGGATGCCCGGTGGCGTTGCCAAGGTTCATGACGCGACCCTCACTCAAAAGAATTAGCGAGCGGCCATTCTTTAGGTGGTATTCGTGCACGAGCGGCTTGATTTCGGTAACGCTAACTGCGAGCGCTTGAAGAGCAGGAACATCAAACTCGTTATCGAAATGGCCAACGTTAGCCAAAATCGCGAGGTGCTTCATGCGTGGGTAGTGTTCAGCACCAACCACAGCGATATTGCCTGTAGTGGTGATCACAAAGTCGAGTTGCTCAATAACTGACTCCAAGCGCGCAACTTGGTAGCCATCCATTGCGGCTTGAAGAGCACAAATCGGGTCGATCTCGCCAATGATTACGCGAGCACCTTGACCACGCAAAGCTTCGGCGCAACCTTTGCCAACATCGCCATAGCCCGCCACAAACGCAGTCTTGCCACCGATTAGCACGTCGGTTGCCCGGTTGAAGCCGTCAACCAGTGAGTGGCGAATGCCATATTTATTGTCGAACTTGCTTTTAGTCACAGCGTCATTCACGTTGATCATGGGGAACAAGAGTTTGCCCTCACGCTCAAGAATCTCGAGTCGCTGAATGCCTGTGGTGGTTTCTTCGCTGCCACCAATGATGGTCTCGGCGAGCTGCTGAAAACGGGTGGGGTGAACTTTTTTAGAGTCCACAAGAACTTGGCGAACAATCTGGTGTTCCCAATCGGCCCAAGATTTTGACTGCTCAAGTTCGCCGGTCAGCTCAAAATCGCGCCCTTGGTGAATCAAATAGACCAGGTCACCGCCGTCGTCGAGCACACTGGTCGGCCCAAAGACAACTTGATAAGCGTCACTGCCGTCTAGAACTACCTGAGGGTCGGCGCTCCAGTCAAGAATCTGATCTAAACACCACCAAAACTCTTCAGATGTCTCACCCTTGGCCCCATAAACTGACACGCCGGCGGCAACCAGCGCAGCGGCGGCTTCGTCTTGGCTGCTGAAAATATTGCAGCTAGCGAGCCGAACGGCTGCGCCTAGCGCAACCAGGGTTTCGACCAGAACAGCGGTTTGAACGGTAATCGAGAGCGAAACGCTAATTCGCGCGCCAGCCAAGGGTTGGCTTGGGCCGAACTCGGCGCGAACGGCCATAAGGCCCGGCATCTCGGTTTCGGCTAAGCGAATCTGCTTGCGACCAGCTTCGGCTAATGCCAAATCTGCAATTGCATAGTTCGGCCCTTTGGCCTTCAAGCTCGACACTTCACGACTTTCTTTGTGGTTTTATCAGTCTATTGAAATTTAGGCATTAGTTTAGGGTCATGAAATCAATGGTGATTGCAACAGTTCGACTTGTTACTGCTCTGGCTATTTTGGGCAGCATTTATTGGCAGGTCTCTGACCGCCTAGCGCACAACGTTTTTAGGCCCGAGGAATATTGGGCTTATTTCACCATCGAGACCAGTTTGCTCATGGGCGCAGTATTGCTTCTAGGTGCGGCATTCTTGTGGTTTAGAAAATCTGAACCGGCGCTTTGGTTCGAAATTGCGCGAGTATCACTGGCAGCCGCTTATGTAGTAGTTGCAGTGGTTTACAACGCCCTGCTGCGCGGCGAGCCGGATGACCCGCGTGACGTTGCCGCGGGTTATGTCTGGCCAACCGCTCCAAATGAGATTCTTCACGTTTGGGCGCCCATAGTCGTGACACTCGAGCTGCTTTTGGTGAGCCCAAAGATTCGCATCAATCTAAGTCGGGCGCTGTGGGCTGCAGCTTTTCCGCTGCTGTGGTTGCTGGGTAGCGTCATTCGCGGCAACATCAATCACTGGTGGCC
>CAIYTL010000173.1 GCA_903929105.1 uncultured Micrococcales bacterium
GACCATCACCGACGTGCGCGTTACCCCTGACCTTCAGCACGCCACCGTTTTTTATACCGTGTGGGGTTCAGCCGAAGATAAAACTCGTTCGTCTGAAATCATCGAAAAGAACCGTGGCCGAATTCGTGGCAGCGTTGGGCATAACCTTTCGATTCGCCTGACTCCGACTCTTGAATTCATCATGGATGAAGTGCCTGAAACCGCGGCAGCTCTCAACGACTTGTTGGCCGAGGCTAAAGCGCGTGATGCTGAGGTGGCTAAACTTGCCGAAAGCGCTCAGTGGGCGGGGGAGGCCAACCCTTATAAGGAGCCTCGCGTCGCTGGCGAAGAAGGCGACGAGGCTTAGTTGCCAGTGGCTTCTGGCTTAGTGCTGGTTGATAAACCGGCGGGCATGACCAGCCACGATGTGGTTGCGCGTGTGCGCCGTTTGGCTGGCACTAAGAAAGTTGGCCATGCTGGCACTCTTGACCCGATGGCAACTGGGCTGTTGGTTTTGGGTATCAACTCGGCCACTAAGTTGCTAACTTTTGTGGTTGGCGAAGACAAAACTTACATCGCTACCATTCGTTTGGGTGCGGCTACTGTCACCGATGATGCCGAGGGTGATTTTATTCATTCACAGGCACGCCCTGCGGCGCAAGTTAATCAGCGTTTGGCTGAGCTTGTTGCTTCTGACGGCCGCGTTTTGCCCGAGCGCATCAAAACTCAGGTTGGGTTGCTCACAGGTGAGATTTTGCAGGTGCCAAGTTCGGTTAGCGCGATCAAGGTTGACGGTGAGCGGGCTTATGCACTGGTTCGTGGTGGCGATGAGGTAAAGCTCAAGGCTCGCCCGGTGACTGTTAGCCGTTTCGAAGTGCTTGGCGAACCTAGAGTGGTCTCGACTGGCGAAATTGACGCTTCGAGTTCGAACCCCGATTTGCCCAGCAACTTTATTGACCTTGACGTTATTGTCGATTGTTCTTCAGGAACTTACATCAGGGCCTTGGCACGTGACCTAGGAGACTCGCTCGGTGTTGGTGGCCATTTGACGGCGTTGCGCCGCACCCGCATCGGCGGTTATGACTTGACTATGGCCCAGGCTTTGCCTAACCGTGAAGATGTTGCCGCTTTGATCAGCGGCCCGGCGGCTCTGCCTCTTGGCGGGTTGAAGCTTGAGCCTTTGGCTTCGGCGGCTCAAAAACGTTTTGCCACACGCCAACTTTCAGTTGCTGAGGTGATTGATGTTCGTCACGGCAAGCGCATTGCGGCGCTTGATTCGTCTTCGGCTGACCTTGCCGCGATTGGCCCTGATGGCGAACTCGTTGCGATTTTGACTCACGCTAATAAATCTGAACTCAAATCTTTGGTGGTTTTTGCTGATGCCTGATTTTTTCTTTCTTGCCCTTTCTGTCTTGGCAGCGGCTGCCGCGATCTTGACCGCAGGTTTTGGTGTCGCGAAACGTTTGCCTCACCTGATTGGTCTTGGCGCTTTGGCTTTGGTTGAACTAGCGCTTTTGGTTCAGCTGGTCACGTCGATTGTCTTGGCCACCGGCACCGTTTCTGCACGTGCGAGCGTGGCAGAGTTTTTCATCTATTTGGTGGTTGCTCTGCTGGTGCCTTTGCTGGCTATGTTCTGGGCGTTGGTTGAGCGTGTTTTTTGGTCAAACTACGTTTTGGCGGTTGGAGCGTTCACGGTTTTTGTAATGGTTGCTCGCATGCACATTTTGTGGCCCAATAGCTAATTTCGTTTACCAGCAATTCACTTTCAGTTCACCTTGCAACAAGCTTCAAGTCAGGCGTTTTCGCAACACTTGAGCCATGAGTGATATTCAAGACGTGACCGCAGAGGTTCCTGCGCGTCGACAGTTGCGAACCAAGCCATTTTCGCTTGCCGACCGCCTGTTTTATGGCATCACCAAGAGCGCTTCGAGCATCTCAGTGATCTTGGTTGCGGCGATTTTGCTGTTCTTGCTGTCACAATCATTTGCAACTTTTCAAACCCAGGGTTTTGATTTCATCACCGGTAGCCAATGGAACAACGCCAAAGGCCACGAGGTCTTTCAGATCGGCCCAATGCTTTGGGGTTCGGTGCTTATTTCTATTTTGGGAATCATTGGCGGCGTGCCGATGGCAATTGCCGCTGCTTATTTCATCGAGTTCATGGCTCCTAAGCCCATTGCTAAGGTTGCAACCGTTTTGGTTGACTTGCTAGCTGCAATGCCTTCGATTGTGATTGGCCTTTGGGGCCTCTACGTTTTGACGCCGGTTGTCGCACACTGGGGTTCTTTGCTTTACGGCTTGCACCACGTCAGCATGGGCCCTGTCAATTTCGACATTCCGATTTTTGCGATGTCTGACGGCAGTGTTCCGAGCACTTTCAGCGGGTCGCCTTTTATTGCCGGATGGATCGTCGCCGTTATGATCGTTCCGATTATTACTTCGGTTACCCGTGAAATCTTTAGCCAGATGGACCGCGATCTAATCAACTCTGCTTTGGCACTTGGCGGCAGCCGTTCGTCGGTGTTCATGCGCGTTATTTTGCCTACCGCTAGCGGCGGTGTGACCGGTGGCGTGCTTTTGGGATTGGGTCGAGCACTGGGCGAGACAGTGGCTATTTTCTATGTCTTGAACCTGGTTTCAGACATCAACTGGTTCAACATTCTGCAGAGCAAGGGTGGATCGGTTGCTTCGCTTGTTTTGCAAAAGTTCGGTGAGGGCACTCCTAACGAGATCAAGGCTTTGATGGCTGCGGGCTTGGTGCTGTTCGTTCTGACCCTGTTGGTTAACTGGCTTGCTGCCGTTATCGTAAACCGAGCTCAGCCTTGGAGAAAAATATGAGTCAACTAGACCTAACCGCTCTGCCTAGGCCAACTAAACAGCCGTGGCAGGTTCGCAACCCGCGCAACACCTGGCTGGTAGCAGGTGCATCAGTTGTGCCAATGTTCCTAGCTGTTGTGATCACATTGCTTACAAACATTGACGCAACTTTGGCTACGCTCCTAGTGTTTTTGCCATTGCAGTTGATTGCCTCGATCGGCGTCGGCCAGTTCATTTTCGGAAAAAAGGGCCGCGGCGACGCGATTCTTGTGATCTTCACTGTTTTCTTTAGCACATTGGTTGGTGTGCTTTTGGTTTCGGTAATGTTCTCGGTTGTGGTCGACGGTCTGAAGGCTATGAGCCCTCAGTTCTTCGGTCAGAACAATCACTACATTTCTTCGACAACTTCGCTTGAATACGGCGGTGTTGGTCACGCGATTTTGGGAACAGTTTTGATTGTTGGCCTAACGACGCTTTTCACTATTCCTTTGGGCATTTTGATCGCGATTTATTTGACTGAAACTCGTGGCCGCATGCGTCCGACAGTTAGAACTCTGGTTCAAGCTATTTCAGGTTTGCCGTCAGTGGTTTCAGGTCTGTTTATTTATGCCTTCTTAATCGCGCCATCATTCAGCGCTCATGGTTTGACGCAGCAGGCTGGCTGGGTCGGTTCGATTGCGTTGTTCCCGCTTATGCTTCCGACCGTTGCCAGAATTGCTGAAGAGGCACTTCGACTCGTGCCGCAAGAGTTGCGAAACGGCGCCTACGCGCTCGGCGCACCGGCATTCAAAGCTTTCTGGCAGGTAACTTTGCCGGCAGCAAAGTCAGGTTTGATTACGGCAGCCCTTTTGGGCGTGGCTCGCATCATCGGTGAAACGGCGCCGTTGATTTTGACCACTGCGCCTTCAAATGACACTAACTTGAACCCATTTGTAGGGCAGATCGCAACCTTGCCCACCTACCTTTATGGTTACATCAACCAGGTTCAGGCCACCAGCCAGCAGCGCGCCTGGGGCGCGGCTTTGGTGATTTTAATCTTGGTGTTCGTTTTGTTCACGCTGGCTCGAGTATTGGGTTCAGCTAAGTCGACTAAAGCAAAGAAGAGAAAGTAAAGCCGATGGAGAATATCGCAACTAGTGCATCGCACCTGCGTTCAGAAGATGTGAACGTTTGGTTCGGTGAGCGTCACGTTTTGAAAAACGTTTCGTTGAATTTTCCGAGCAACCAAGTGACCGCTCTGATTGGCCCTTCGGGCTGTGGCAAGTCAACTTTCTTGCGCACTCTCAATCGCATGCACGAACTGATTCCTAGCGCAGGCTTTGCTGGCAAGGTGCTGCTAGATGGTCACGACATTTATGACCACGACGTCGACCCAGTTGATGTTCGCCTTAACATCGGAATGGTTTTTCAGAAGCCAAACCCGTTCCCAACCATGTCAATTCGCGAGAACGTGTTGTCTGGCCTCAAACTGACTGGCCGTCGCGGCTACAACGCTGCCGAATTGGTTGAGACTTCACTTCGTCGCGCTTCAATCTGGAACGAAGTTAAAGATCGTTTGAATGACCCAGCGCTTTCGCTTTCTGGTGGCCAGCAGCAGCGCCTTTGCATTGCTCGCTCACTGGCCATGGACCCAGAAGTATTGCTTATGGACGAACCTTGTTCAGCTCTTGACCCAGGTTCAACTCGTCGAATCGAAGAGACCATCACTGAACTTTCAGATTCAATGACCATCGTTATCGTGACTCACAACATGCAACAGGCGCAGCGCGTGTCTCACCAAACCGCCTTCTTCTTGGCTGAAGACGGCAATCCTGGTCGTGTAGTTGAGTTTGGCAAAACCGACGATGTCTTCAACAGCCCAATTGACCCTCGCACCAACGACTACGTCAACGGTCACTTCGGTTAAAGCTTCGACTACCTAAAGGTCATCATGTTTGCGAATATCGCTAAATTCTCGGCACTTGCGGTCACCGCAGTCGTCTTTCTAACCGGTTGCACTCCGCCGCCGCCTCCTGAAGTTCTTGCAGCTTGGGCTGAACAGAGTCCGACTTGCATTGAGGGTGACACCTCAGTCTTTTTGCCTCACCAGGTAATTGACGTTGCCGATTCGCTAGCTTCTGCAGTGAATGGCACTTGTGACGGCAGCGACCCTAAAACCTTGGCTGCGATGACTGCCACTCTCACTGATTCTGTGAGCGACGCGTCGATCGTGGTTGCAACCGATGGTAACTTTGGCACGAAGCCAGCGTTTGATTCTGTTCCGTGGGCAGTCGACGGAGCTGTTTTGGTGGCGAACCTTCCAGCCAACTCGGGGCTAAACCTAACTCCAGCAATCGCTCAGGGAATTCTTGACGGCACAATAACTGACTGGTCTGACAAGGCAATTGCCAAAGCAAACCCTGATGAGGTTTTTGACGCAGCTCCAATCACAGTTGAATCTCAATCGACAAAAAACGTGATTGATGCTTTCACCGGCTGGGTGTCAAGCTTAGGCGCCAAGAACTTCACCGCAAGCAAACTCACCGCAGTAGATTCGATCAGCTTAGATGTTTTGAACAACTTGCCTGTGGGGGGAGTCGCTTTGGTTCCACTTTCACTCAAGACTGAGTTCGATGTAAATGCTGAGACTCCCTTCATCTCAGCTTCAATGCTGATTGCTGACCCGGCTGACGCGACGGCACAGATTGCTGTGGCTGCTGATTCAATTGGGGTGGCTTCAGCTGCAACACAGATGGTTGTAACCAAAACTGATTCAGGTTTGCAAGCTTCGATCGATCACAGCTTGGTGCCAATTCCACCAGCCGGAGCTGACACACCAGACCCAGCTTATGGAGCTATTTTTGCGGTCAATATGAAGCTCGTTGGCGAAGACAATCTGGTAACTCGAGCGGTCGCTCGCTTTTTGCTGAGGCAAGACGAAGAAGGCACAATCGGCAGCAGCTACTTGCTTCCGCTTGCTGAAGCAACCCGAATCGAAGCCCTAGCTTCGGTGTCAAAGGGCTTGCCTGAGCCAGTTGTTCCGACCAGCAACTAGTTGATTTAGGCAAAGCCGGGCTCTTGCTTGGTTAGGCTTAAGCTATGTCTTCAAATAATGGCGTTCAACCAAAATCTTTGGGCTCTGGTCGCTTGCTCATAGCTGTTTATGGGGTTTTCGCCCTGGCCGCCTCAGGCCGTGCAGTTTTTGAGCTGATTACCAAGTTCAGCCTGGCTCCGGTTTCTTATGTTCTTTCAGCGCTTTCAGCAATCATTTATATCGTGGTTGCGTTCACCCTCGCTAATCAGCGCCCTTTAGCTCGGCGAATCGCCCAAGTGGCTTTATGGTTCGAGCTAGTCGGTGTTGTAACGGTTGGCACCGCAGGTTTTTTCGTTGGTGAGCTTGGCAGTTTTCATACCGTCTGGTGGATGTACGGTGCTGCCTATGCGTGCCTTCCGGTGGTGTTGCCGGTATTCGGACTCTTTTATCTCAACCGTCAGCGAGAGCGCGGGTAATGCGCGTTTTTAACAGCCTTGAAGAGTACTCGGCAGAGTTCGGCGATGTCCAAGCAGGCCAGTCGGCGATCGAGCCTAGCGTTGTCACAATCGGAAAATTTGATGGAATTCACCTGGGCCATCAAAAGTTGATTGCAGAAACCGTTCGACAGCAAAATCAAACTGGTTTCAAAAGTGTTTTAGTGACTTTTGATCGTCACCCAGACGCAGTTTTGAAACCTGACCAGCTGAGGTTGCCGCTGATCGGAACAGAGCAGAAGCGTTTGCTGGTTGAATCTTTAGGCATTCAGAATCTACTAATTTTGCCCTTCACCCCAGAGCTTGCTTCAAAGAGCGCTCAAGAGTTTGTTGACGATGTTTTGGTGGGTGCGCTCAACGCCAAATCAGTGGTGGTTGGTCCAGATTTTCGACTCGGTCGCGGCGGCGCCTGTGACATTGCCGGTCTGAGTGAAATTGGCGCCGTGAGAGGTTTCTCGGTGACTACAATCGACGCAGTTGAGGTTGAGGGGCAAAAGGTTTCATCCAGCAGCATTCGTAATGCACTCGACAGCGGCAACATCAAGCTGGCAAACGCCATGTTTGGTCGGGTTCACACCACCGTTGGCATGGTGGAGCACGGCCTAAAAATCGGCCGCACCATTGGTTTTCCGACTGCCAACATCAGCCGAGAGGCTGAAGGATATTTGCCGGTTGACGGCGTTTATGCTGGTTGGCTCATCGCAGATGGCGTGCGTTACCCGGCAGCGCACTCGGTGGGCATAAACGAAACTTTTCAGGCGGTGCCGCGCCTTGTTGAATCGCATGTCATCGATACTCTAGATTTAGACCTTTATGACAAGGTGGCAACTCTCGAATATGTTGATTACATTCGACCGGCTGCTAAGTTCACTGGGGTAGAAGATCTGGCGGCAGAAATTCATCGCGACATTGCCAAAATCAAGCTGATTCTTGGCGTTTGATTTCTCACAGCTTTTTCTCAGGCTTTTAAGGGCTTTCACTCATAGAGTTCTGAATAAATGTTCTTAGAACAAGATTTAGTAGCCAAGGGATTCGCTACCAGACTGATTAATGCCAGGAGGCAATCGTGAACGATTTTGAGTCAGAAGAAAAGGCTCCAACCGACATCTATGAATATGAGAAGTCGACTAAAGGTCCTTCACGCATGCAGGCTGCACTCGTTGCCACTGCTGGATTCATAATCTTCGGCGGGCTAGTCGGCGGTGGCGCGTTCGCAATGAACGGTGGCCTGCCTGGCATCCTTCCGGGCGCACCAGCTGCGGCAAATGTTGACCCAACAGCTGGCGATTCAAATGTTGCAACTGACCCAGCTGCTGCCGGCGACGCCTCAAACTTAGACCCCTCAACCACGGCTGGCGACCCAGCGTTGCCAACGCCGGCAGATTCAACATTGCCCACTGCTGCCTCTAGTGATGCCGCCAGCACGGCAGACCCAGCCAGCACCTCAACTGACTCTGCTGCGCCAAGCAGCTCAACAGCTCCAACTGATTCGACGGCACCAAGCTCATCGTCAAGCGCCGGGCCAAGCAATAACCAAATTGTTGTTCCGCCAGTTTTCAACCGCAATGGTGATGACGGCAACGAAAACGATGGTGAAGACAAAGGCGGCAGCAAGTCGGGCACTCACCACAAACACAAAACTTCAACTGCAACTCCTTCAGCCAGCGCCAGCGGTGTTCCTACCTTTGGTTCTGGTGACGATGAGGGCGGCGACGACGACTAGAAATTAGATTTGCTTGACCCTCGGCAGAATTAACCGGATTAATCCCACCGGGCTGCATGAGAAGAAGCCTCCGAACGCTTTCCCCTAGAGCGTTCGGGGGCTTCTGTTTTAACCGTTCAACTCTTTAGCTGCTAGCTAAACTAAGACCATGCAAAACCAAATCACATTTGCCGCTGCAATCAGCAAGACCTTTAGATCATGGCGTGACTATCGAGGCGTAAGCTCGCGACGTGAATACTGGCTTTTCATGCTTTTCACATTTTTGCTGGGTCTTGTCACCAACACCATCGACAACCTGATCGCTGGCGGTCAGTCGAGTGATTCTTACGTCACTTTTTCAAGCTTGGTGCAATTGGTTTTGCTAGCTTTTGTCATTCCTTTGGTCACTCGCCGCTACCACGACGCTGGGTTCAGTGGTTTTTGGCAACTGCTAGACCTTATTCCTATCACTGTGGTGCTTTTCAAGATTCAAGCGATCACAATATTTTTGTCTGACCCAGTTCTAGCTTTGGCCGCAAAAGGAACAGACCTTTCAGAAGAGCAGTCTTTAGACTTGCTGGCTAAGTTTATTGATGCCTTTGCCCTAATTTTTGTCTTAGCATTTGCTGCGGGAGTCTTTCAACTAGTGCTCACATTGTTGCCATCTAAACCTTCTTGGCGGGGCAACCGGTTTGCGCCGATCACGCAACCAGAGCCAGTTTGGGGTTACGCCGTAGCTGAGCAACCAGCTTCGAACGACCCAGACCAAAGCAAATAACTCGCACTCGGTAGCATTGCGCCCTTTTTTGGGCTAGGCTAGAGCGGTTGCCGTGAATCGGCCACGGAAAGATAGCGCTAAAACAATCCCGTTTTTAGCACCGTGCAGCGAGATCTCTGAAAGGAATCAAAATGGCTCTCGACTCAGCAGTAAAAACTTCAATCATCAAAGAGTATGCAACTCACGAGGGTGACACTGGTTCGCCAGAGGTCCAGGTTGCTGTGCTAACTCAGCGCATCAAAGACCTAACCGAGCACCTAAAAGACCACAAGCACGACCACCACAGCCGTCGCGGCTTGTTGATCCTTGTTGGTCAGCGTCGTCGCTTGCTTGGTTACCTACAGGGCGTTGACATCAACCGCTACCGTAACCTAATCGAGCGTTTGGGACTTCGCCGCTAGGTTTAGCTGGGTAGCTCCGCAAAACTTTTTCAAGAGCAACTTGCATCCTCGAAAATAATCGGGGGTGCATTTTGCGTTTAATGACCACTTGCCAAGCGCTTCTAGGCTTTTTGTGCCCATTCTGTTACTCTTTAGATAGAGCATCGTGACAGGTTTGCTGGTCTTCGGTTGCAGATCTTGGGGCATTTTTCGCAAGATTTACAACTGCAGGCCAGGGCAACCCTCAAATGTGGGCAGGTTTATCTGCGCGAACGCTCATTTTCACAGCCGTTTCAACGCGTTATTTGCGCGGATGACCTGCGGCCCAAACATCCCCTTCGAACTTTATGAAGCGCGTGATGGGGCTCAGTTTTGACTCGGTGTGAAAAACGAGGATACAAGAGGAGAGACCAATGGTTGGTCCAGACAAAGTAGAGCCTATGGATGGCACTCAATTTGAATACGCCGAAATCGACAACGGAAAGTACGGAAAGCGCGTTATTCGTTTCGAAACCGGTCGTCTAGCGCAGCAGGCACAGGGTGCCGCAGCTGTATACCTAGATGCCGAAACTATGTTGTTTTCAGCAACAACTGCTAGCAAGCAGCCTAAAGATCAGTTTGACTTTGTTCCGCTTACCATCGACGTTGACGAGCGTATGTATGCAGCC
>CAIYTL010000174.1 GCA_903929105.1 uncultured Micrococcales bacterium
AGAGCACCGGCAGCAACTTCGCGCAGGTTGTGAGGTGGAATATTGGTGGCCATGCCCACGGCGATGCCGATCGAGCCATTGACCAAAAGGTTTGGAATGCGGCTAGGCAAAACGGTTGGTTCTTGGGTGCGACCGTCATAGTTGTCTTGAAAATCAACTGTTTCTTCGTCGATGTCGCGAACCATCTCGAGTGCCAGCGGGGCCATGCGACATTCGGTGTATCGCGGAGCTGCAGCCGGGTCGTTACCTGGTGAGCCAAAGTTTCCCTGGCCCGAAATTAGCGGGTATCTCAGGTTCCAGTCTTGAACCAAACGCACCATGGTGTCATAAATAGCGCTGTCACCGTGTGGGTGATACTGACCCATTACGTCGCCCACTACACGCGAACACTTTGAGAACTGCTTGTCTGGGCGGTAGCCACCGTCATACATTGCATAAAGCACGCGGCGGTGCACCGGCTTGAGGCCATCGCGCACATCTGGCAAGGCGCGGCCCACGATTACGCTCATTGCATAGTCGAGGTAGCTTCGCTGCATTTCAACCTTGAGGTCAACCTGCTCGATTTTGTCGATTAGTTCGTTTTGTTCTTCGGTCATTTCAAAAACTTTCTAGGATGTCGGTTAGTGGCGGCGATGTTCGACTAAATGTCGAGGAATCGCACATCCTTAGCGTTTTGTTGAATAAATGTGCGGCGGGCGTCAACGTCTTCGCCCATCAGGGTTGAGAAAATCGAGTCTGCCTCCATGGCGTCTTCGAGTGTCACCTGCAAAAGCGTGCGACGGTTTGGGTCCATGGTGGTCTCCCATAGCTCGTCGTAGTCCATCTCGCCCAGACCCTTATAACGCTGAATTGCGTTCTCTTTAGGAATCTTGTTGCCTGCGGCGGCGCCGGCAGCCAAACGCTCATCACGCTCTGCGTCGCTATAGACATATTCGTGTGCAGTGTTTGACCACTTGATCTTATAAAGCGGCGGTTGGGCCAGATAAACGTATCCGTGCTCGATGAGTGGCTTCATGTAGCGATAAAGCAGGGTGAGCAGAAGCGTACGAATGTGCTGACCATCGACATCTGCGTCAGCCATCAGCACACACTTGTGATAGCGGGCCTTGGTGATGTCGAACTCGCCTTTGAAGTTGGTGCCGAATGCTGTGATTAGCGCCTGAACTTCGGTGTTCTGCAGGGCGCGGTCTTGGTTCGCGCGCTCAACGTTCAAGATCTTGCCTCGAAGCGGCAAGATCGCCTGAGTCTCTGGGTTGCGACCGCGCATTGCTGAACCGCCTGCCGAGTCACCCTCAACAATAAAGATTTCTGACTTGGCTGGGTCTTTGCTTGAGCAGTCGCGCAATTTGCCTGGCATGCCACTTGATTCGAGCAAACCTTTGCGGCGTGCGCCGTCGCGAGCTTTGCGCGTCAAAATGCGAACGCGAGCTGCCTCTTGAACTCGACTGACGATTAGCTTTGCTGCCAGCGGGTTGCGGCCGAACCAGTCAGAAAGTTCCTCGTTGACAACTTTTTGCACAAAAGACTTAACCTCGGTGTTGCCGAGTTTGGTTTTAGTCTGACCTTCAAACTGCGGCTCGCTTAGTTTCACCGAAATTACGCAGGTTAGGCCTTCGCGGCAGTCATCGCCGGTGAAGTTGTCGTCTTTTTCTTTCAGAATGCCTTTTTCGCGAGCATATTTATTGATCAAAGTGGTCAGTGCGGCTCTGAAGCCTTCTTCGTGTGTGCCACCCTCGTGAGTGTTGATGGTGTTTGCATAGGTGTGAACACTTTCGTTGAAAGCTTTGGTCCACTGCATTGCAACTTCAAGAGCAAGGTTTTTCTCTTTGGTTTCTGATTCAAAAGAGATGATCTCGTCGTTGATTGCCTCAACTTTTTTAACTTCGTTCAAATATTCGACGTAGTCTTGCAGACCCCGTTCATAGCAAAAACTGTCGCTGCGACCATCGCGCTCGTCGTTCAGCGAAATTCTGAGGCCCTTGTTCAAGAAGCACATTTGCTGAAAACGGCTACGAAGAGTTTCGTAATCATATTCAACGGTTTCGAAAATCTCTGGGTTAGCTAAAAACTCAATGGTTGTGCCGGTGCGGTCTGAGGGCTCGCCTTTGGCTAGTGGTGCATCTGGAACGCCGATCTTGTATGACTGGTTCCACAAGAAGCCTTCGCGACCAACCTGAACTTTGAGCTTGCTCGAAAGCGCGTTAACGACCGAAGCACCAACACCGTGCAGACCACCAGAAACGGCATAACCGCCGCCGCCGAACTTGCCGCCGGCGTGCAAAATTGTAAGAACAACCTGCACCGTAGAGATGCCTTCGGTTGGGTGAACAGAAACTGGAATACCGCGGCCGTTGTCGACAACGCGAATCCAGCCGTCTTTTGTGATGGTTACAAGGATTGTGTCGCAGTAGCCTGCGAGAGCTTCGTCGACTGAGTTGTCGACGATTTCATAAACCAGGTGGTGAAGGCCGCGAGGGCCCGTCGAACCAATGTACATTCCGGGGCGTTTGCGAACGGCTTCGAGCCCCTCGAGCACCTGAA
>CAIYTL010000175.1 GCA_903929105.1 uncultured Micrococcales bacterium
GTGGCTTGCCATTGCGCTGGTGATTTTGTGCACCTCGAGTTCAAACATGATCATTTTGGCTGCGGTGTCAACCATCGCCATCATTACTGTTTCGGCAGCGGCCTTGAGGCTCGCAGGCGAAGCGAGGTTCGAAAACCAACGGTCGCTGCGCTTCTATCTTCAGATCGCTGCTCTGGTGTTCTTGATCAGAGTCGCGTTTCGAATCATTTTTAACCTCGGATTCAACACCACCGACACTGTGCTCTTCGAGTTACCGCGATTGGCGGTGAACCTCGGGGTGGGGCAACTTGAAATTCTTGGTCCGGTAACAACACAAAACCTTGCTGCCGGCGCGGTAGATGGCCTGCGGTTGGCTGCAATCATCTTGGCTATCGCGATGGCAAACATCATGGCAAACCCCAGGCAGTTGCTTAAAACTTTGCCCGGTGCCCTATTTGAAATTGCGAGCACTATTTCGGTGGCATTAGGCCTGGCTCCGCAGTTGATTGACAGTTTGCAACGAGTTCGACGGGCGCGCAGACTGCGAGGCCGTTCCGCGGGGCTTTCAGCACTGCCAAGTCTGGTGATTCCTGTGCTTGAAGACACCTTAGAGCGGTCGCTGGCACTCGCAGCCAGCTTAGATTCGCGAGGCTTTGGCCGCACAACGGCTAACCGATACCCGCGACTGGCGCGCACCTCGAGCCTGTTGGCCGTGGCACTATTGGGCATTGGCAGTTACACATTGCTCACAGCAGCGACGAACACTTGGAGTGCCTGGGCACTGCTTGCCGCGGGAGTCGTGTGCCTAGGTGCTGCACTTAGATTAAGCCAAGCTCGCGGCCAACGCAGCGTTTATAACAAGTCAACCTGGACAACCACCGATTTTGCCCTGCTAACCATCGCAGCCGGGCTAGTAGCTCTGGCATGGTGGGGCCATGTCGATTGGCTCAAAACTAATGTTTGGGGCGCATCATGATTCGCCTGCAGAACTTGAGTTTTCGGTTCAACAGCGAAGTTGAACCGGTGTTGACACGAATCAACTTGGAATATTCCGTCGGCGAGTTCGCCCTGATCTGCGGCCCAACCGGCAGCGGCAAATCAACTCTGCTCAAAACCATCAACGGGCTAGCGCCTCACTTCACCGGAGGCACTCTCGGGGGCAAAGTTTGGGTTGACGAAATCGACGTGTCTGGTTGGGCGCCTCATCAACTGGCCGAGCGTATTGGCTATGTCAACCAGCAACCCGAAGGTGCTTTTGTAGCCGAAACTGTTGATCAAGAAATCGCCTACAGCCTCGAACAGCTGGGCAAGCCTCAAGACTTCATGTTTTCACGAGTTGCTGAGCTCGCGGATCTGCTTGGGCTCGCAGGTGTTTTGAACCGCCGGCTCTCAACTCTGAGCGGCGGTCAGCAACAGCGAGTGGCCATCGCTTCGGCTTTAGCAGCTGGAGCAACCACACTTTTGCTCGATGAGCCAACGTCGGCGCTAGACATAAGCGCCACACTCGACATAGTCGAAACCCTGCACAACCTCACAAAGAGCCAAAGCCTTACGGTGCTGCTGGCCGAACATCGAATCGAAAAATTGCTCGAAATCGCTGACACCCTAACTGTGGTTCACGGCGACGGAACGGCCACCCAGGGTCCGCTTCAAGGTGAAAACCTAAACCTGCTGTTCAACAACCACAAGATGGTTCCTACCGTGGTTGAAATGAGCGCCTTCTGTGGCTGGAGCCCTGCAGCCATCACGGTAGCCGATGCGCGCAAACGATGGCTGGCAAAGCCCCTCGTCAACAAAACGCAAACCGACAGCAGCAATCAAAACAGCGCCGGTAAGCAACCTGGTGCTGTGAGTCGTGCCGATGACCAAACCGCTTCTTTGAGCCTCGACAACTTCAGCGTCGATTTCGAAGCCCCTGCGCTAAAAACTTGCAATTTGAAATTCGTCTCGGGTCAAATCACCGCGGTTATGGGCCCGAACGGTTCAGGCAAAACCACCTTGCTATGGGCGGCCGTGGGTGAGCTCGAAGCCAGCGCCAAAGCCGTCGGA
>CAIYTL010000176.1 GCA_903929105.1 uncultured Micrococcales bacterium
GACCGAGTCGGTTAGTCGGCCAACCATGTCAGCTTTAGCTACCAGGCGGTCAACAACTACTGAAATGTCGTGTTTGAAAGTCTTTTTCAGAGGTTTGGCGTCGGCCAAGGTAACGACTTCACCGTCTACCACCGCTCTGGCGTATCCCTGTGAAATTAGATCTTTGAACAAGTCGACGAATTCACCCTTTTTTTGGTCAACCAGCTGCGCCAAAACCTGAAAACGCGTGCCTTCAGGCAGCTCAAGAATCTGGTCGACGATTTGTTGAGGTGACTGTTTGATGATCTTTTCGCCACACTCAGCGCAATAGGGCACGCCGATGCGAGCCCAAAGCAGGCGCAAATAATCGTGAATCTCAGTGATCGTACCCACGGTGGAACGCGGGTTGCGGTTGGTCGACTTTTGGTCAATTGAAACTGCTGGGCTTAGACCCTCAATGAAGTCGACATCTGGGCGGTCAACCTGACCCAAAAACTGGCGAGCATAAGCTGAAAGGCTCTCGACATAGCGGCGCTGGCCCTCGGCAAAAATGGTGTCGAACGCCAGTGAAGACTTGCCTGAGCCGCTCAAGCCTGTGAAAACCACCATCGAGTCACGAGGCACCTCAAGGTTGATGTTCTTGAGGTTGTGAACGCGCGCACCTTTGATGATGAGTTTGTTCTCGTGGTGAATGTTGGTGATAGTCATTTGAAAAGCCTAACTGGGGTTTTTGGGCATTTGAGTGGTTGACGCACTGCTAAACGTGACCAGCTTTTTCTATTTGCCTTAGCTCGTGCTTGAGTTCACTAATTTCGTCGCGCAATCGGGCCGCAAGCTCAAACTTTAGCTCGGATGCCGCCAATTTCATTTGCTCATCGAGGTCGATTACAACCGACAATATCTCGTCATAAGCCATGCCACCAATGCCTGGGCGCCCGCGCATGCTGTCTTCGCCGCGCTTGCCGGTTGTGGCAGTCTGCTGCTTAGATGCGTTCTTGCCACCTTTGCCCCTGCGGTTGTTTTGAGCTTGTTCGATGAGTTCAGCTGTGTCTTGCTCTTCACGCAGAATGTCGTCAGTAATGTCGCTGATTTTTTTGCGAAGTGGTTGTGGGTCAAGGCCGCGTTCGAGGTTGTATGCAACCTGCTTTTCGCGACGACGGTTAGTTTCGTCGATGGCTCGAGCCATTGAATCGGTGATTCGGTCGGCATACATGTGTACTTCGCCGCTAACGTTTCGAGCGGCACGACCGATGGTTTGAATCAACGAGGTTGTTGATCTCAAGAAACCCTCTTTATCAGCGTCAAGAATTGACACCAGTGATACTTCGGGCAGGTCTAGGCCTTCTCGCAGCAGGTTGATGCCGATTAGCACGTCAAAAACGCCCTGGCGCAGCTCGCGCAACAACTCCACGCGACGCAGCGTGTCAACGTCGCTGTGCAGGTAACGCACTCGAACCCCAGCTTCGGTCAAAAACTCGGTGAGCTCTTCGGCCATCTTCTTAGTGAGCGTGGTCACAAGCACGCGCTCATCTTTGGCAGCTCTAACTCGAATCTCTTCAAGCAGGTCATCGATTTGGCCTTTGATGGGCTTAATCACCACCTTCGGGTCAATCAAGCCGGTTGGGCGAATAATCTGCTCAACTACTCCGTCAACCAGAGCCATTTCGTATTTGCCTGGAGTTGCTGAAAGATAGACGGTTTGACCCACGCGCTCTTTGAATTCGGCGAATTTGAGTGGGCGGTTATCCATGGCGCTTGGCAGTCGAAAACCGTGCTCAACCAGA
>CAIYTL010000177.1 GCA_903929105.1 uncultured Micrococcales bacterium
AGAGCACACGGCTCATAATCGTGGTGTCGCGGGTTCGATTCCCGCCTCCGCTACAAAGTATTTTCGAGTTTATGACTCGAACAGTTCGGCTCAGCAATCGATTTTTATCGAAGCTGGGCCGATTTTTTTGCTTGTTTTGCGGCTTGGCATGAATAAAAAACGTTTCGATTTTGAACCTGTGAAAGACGCTGGCTTTCGCCGTTTCACGCAAACTTTAGATTTTGTGAAATTTTCGAAAATTTAGAAAGTCGCGTCATCTCGGGCGTGTAAACGCTTGCGAAAAAAAGCGCATTTAACCGTTACCAAACCGTGTCTTTTTTTCTGGCATTAACCCTACTTTTCATACCCCCGCAATAAGTAGGTTTGTATTGCTTGCGGAATGTTCGTTTCATTCCGTTAGGTTCATCTATTCCAACGGAGGACAAATGTTCAACACTAAGCACCGTGTTGCCAAGCTAGGAACCCTTCTAGCTGTTGCATCACTCGGCTTGGCTGGCTTGACTGGTATCACATCAGCACAGGCAGCCGACACAACCACAACTTTCAAGATTCACGTCGACCAGATCGCGCCTCAAGCGCAGGGCTGGAACCTATGGTGGTGGGGTGCTACTGGTGCTCCATCAGACGCAGCGTCAACTCCTAACTTCGACCAAGAAGACGGATGGGGTGTCTACACCCAGTTCGACGTAACTCAGTCTGACCCAATCGGCGCGATCCACGGTTTCCCTCGCACCACCGAAGACTGGGGCACCGCCACCAAGCCTTTCGGCAACGACAACAACGGTGACTTCACCGACGTAGTTGACGGTGCAGTCAACGAGTACTGGTGCACCATCTCAACCCACTCATGTACCAAGACCGCTCCGGCACCAACCTTCGAGGTTCGCGTGCACGTCAACAAGTTGCTTGCTGACATCGGTTCTTACAACATTTGGACATGGGGTGGCGACCACGTTAGCCCAGAGGTTAACCCTGGCTTCACCTATTCAGATGACCTAGGTTCATATGCCAGCTTCAAGCTTGTTCAAGATGGCGACTCACACGGTGCAGCTCCTTCGGCTGCTCTGAATGGTGCAGCTGACAAGACTCCAAACACAGCTGGAATGATCGTTCGTGGTGACGCAACTTGGGCACACAAGATGACCGGTGGCCTAGACCAGGCTGTTACCTTCAACGAAAACGGCGTTGCTGAAGTTTGGTGTGAGGTTGTAGACCCTGCAGCTCTTGGTTGCCAAGACCACGCTCCAGACCCTGTAACCCACGTGACCATTCACATCAACCAGCCACTTGAGGCGACCCACAACTATGTTGTTTGGGACAACCACGTGACTAACAACACTGATGTTTTGTTCGCCCCAACCTTCGCTAGCGAAGACCGCTACGGTGCTATCTCGACCTTCAAGTTCACTGACTCGTCAGTAAACGCTGTTCGTTTCTACATCACCGATGGCCGCAGCTTCGATGCAAGCAAGATCACTGGTGCAAACGACATGACTGTTCCAATTACTGCGTTCAATGGCGAAGTATGGTGTGACGTTACCGCTGAGGTTCCAAGCTGTTCAACTACTGCACCGTCAGAGACCTTCCACGTGACTGTTCACGTAAACGCAGGCACTGACGTTACCAACGGTTGGAACATCTACACCTGGGACTTGGGCGACCACACTAGCCCAGAGACCACCGTTCCTTTCGCAGCAGATGGCGAAACCGCTTCGGTTGCAAGCTACGACTACACCACCAACAGCCGCCCTGGCAACTCGCTAAACGGTTGGTTGATTCGTGACACCCAAGACTGGGCAACAGCTGTCAAGCCAACCGGTAACGACAACCAGATCTGGGACCTAACCAGCACAAACGTTGAAGTTTGGTGTGACGCTACTGATTATGCAGTAGACCGCACTGGCGACTCACCAGTTGTGACTCACCCAATCACCTGTTCTCAGGTTGCGCCAAACACCATCAAGGTTCACTACAACCGCCCATATGCATCACTTCGTGGCGGCTGGGAGATCGCAGCATTCGGTACCGGTGTTGGTGGCTCAACTCGAGTTCGCTTCACTGGCGAGGACGCCTTCGGTGCAACCGCATTGATTCACTACAACCCAAGCATCACCGACACCAGCGCAATCAGCTTTGTTGTTCGCAAGTACCAGCCGTTCGCTGCTGCTACTGCTAGCAGCGTGCAGAAGAACCTTGACCCATGGTCATGTATCGATGCTATGGCTGACTGCACCGGCGGATTCTTCCGTCAGCTGACCGGTAACCGCACTGTTCCATCTGGCGTTTCTGAAGTTTGGACCCTTGCCGGTTCAACCGACGTCTCAGACAGCCAGATCACCGAACTGCCTAGCAACGACATCAAGCTACGCACCAAGGCAATTGGTGGCGGCATTGTTCGAGTTTGGGCAACTGCTGGTGCAGGCACCACTCCAACTGCGATTGTTATCGATGCATTGAACGGCCGTGGCGTTTCTGTCAAGCCTGGCATTTCATGCACCATCGGCAAGGGCAAGCTTGGAACCACACTTGCTAGCTACTGCAACGTTCGTGGCCTAAAGAAGGGCGCTAAGTACCGCTTCTCGGCTCACGCGTTGACCTATGGCGTTGGCAGCAGCGCGCACTCAATGCGCACCGCTCCAGTATTCGTCAAGTAATCAAGCAAAACTAGGAACGGCCCCCGAGCAATCGGGGGCCGTTTCATTTAACCTAAAAGGCATCGGTGCCGAACGGGGTGCCATAGCCTGTTGGTCCGTCGAAGCCAACGCCCGCATTGCACCAAACCCTAACGCTGCAGGCTCGCTTGGCCGCGGCTGAGATGGCGTTGGTGCCAACAGTGACATCGTGAAGGCTGATGCTGTTGGCGGCGGTGTAATCGCCGGCGCTAAGGCCAAAATCGTTTTTTAGAGCATAGAGGCCGGCGATTAGTGGCGAAGACGCTGAGGTGCCACCAAAGACATACCAACCCCCGTTGAAATACACTGAGACGCCCGTTGCGGGGTCGGCTACGGCTGACACATCGGCAGTGACTTTGCCGTCGCAATCAGTTGCAACAAATGTTTGCCAGCTTGGCTTAGCGTTCAACTTTGAGCAACCGCTGCCAGAGCCAGCCCAAGCACTTTCGTTCAGCCAGGCGCCTGAAGCGTCAACGCTCAAGCTTGTGCCACCGACGGCTATTACCCCATCGAATGAAGCTGGCGAAGAAACCCCAAAGCCTGAGTCACCGCTGCTGGCCGTGACGGCTATAGCCTTGGCTGCGGCAAGTGCGTATTGACCGAATCGGTCGGGCGTGACATCGTTGCCGCCATAACTATTGCTGATAGCCCTAACGCCTTCGAAATCGGTGGCAACAGAAACCGCGCTAGACAATGCTTCGAAACTTGCCGTGGAGCCTTCGACTAAAAGCAGACTGCACTTTGGGCAAGCAGCAGAGGCCATTTCTAGATCGAGCGCTGTCTCTTGGGCCCAACCACCGTCTTGGGTTGTTGTGCCTGTGGCAGCCATGCCGTTTTGGTCTAGCTCAACGAAGCACGGGTTTTTGCCGCTCGGCAAGCCTTGTTGAGCTGCACCTCGTGCACTGCAGTTGGTTAGTGGGGGCAAGCTAAAAGTCTTGCGGTATTCCGAGAC
>CAIYTL010000178.1 GCA_903929105.1 uncultured Micrococcales bacterium
ACCTATGCGCTAACCGTTGTGCAGCTAGCAACAGTGAGCTTGGTTTGCAGCGTGGGAGCCATGATTGACGTGCCTGGCTTTCAACCACCACCTGACGGTGGCGTTTGGTTTGCTGTTTTGTTCTGTGCGATTTTTGCAACCGCAGTAGCTTTCTGGGTTCAAACTTGGGCTCAATCAATGATGGATTCCTCGCGCGTGGCAATCATTTTGACGCTCGAAGTCTTATTCACCGCTTTGCTTGCCGTGGGTGTTGGGCAAGAAACTCTTGCTCTGAAAACCATCATCGGGGGCGCGATTATGGTGGTTGCGATGCTGGTGGTCGAGTGGCCCAGCCGCAGCGACGACGCCACCAAAATAGAGATTTTCGAACCACTGCAACATTAACGCTTCAGTCGATAAACTCACTATCAACTTGAGATCGTGAGGCGCAGCGTGGCAGTTCTAGCAATCGATGCCGGCACAACCGGCGTGACCGCAGTGGTGGTCAATGGCGCTGGGGGCGTTGCGGCCCAAGGCTATTGCGAGTTTGAACAACACTTTGTGCAACCGGGATGGGTCGAGCACGATCCTGAGCAAATCTGGCAGGCAACCCTAAGCGCGGTTCGCGCGGCCCTGAGTGATTCGCATTTGCCCCCAATCAAGGCTGTTGGCATCACCAACCAGCGTGAAACGGTTGTGCTGTGGCGGCGCGCAGACCTGAGCGCTCCTCGCAATGCTATTGTTTGGCAAGACCGGCGAACCACGGCAATCGTTGACGAGCTGCGCGCTCGAGACGGTGTAGAGGCCGGAGTGCGAAAGCTCACCGGTCTGGGCCTCGACCCATACTTTTCGTCAACAAAGTTGATGTGGATAGCGCGCAACGAGCCTGAGACTTGGGCCGAGGTGTTGAACGGGCAGGTCGCCGTCGGCACGGTAGACAGCTATTTGATCGCCAAGCTCACCGGCAGTGAGGTGCACGTCACAGACGCAAGCAATGCCTCTCGCACGCAGTTGCTCGACATTAGCTCTGGCGCCTGGAGCCCTGAGCTGCTAGACCTCTTTGGCGTGCCTGAAGCTGCACTGCCCAAGGTTGTGCCGTCGAGCGGCGTCGTCGGCAGAGTGAGCTGTGGCGAACTGCCCGAGCTGGCCAAAGTTGTGATTGCCGGCATCGCGGGTGACCAGCAGGCTGCCCTCTTTGGCCATGCAGCGTTCACCGCTGGCGACACCAAGTGCACCTACGGCACAGGCGCATTCATTTTGCAGAACACCGGGTCGACCGCGGTTGAAAGCAAACACGGGCTCCTGACCACGATTGCCTGGATGCTGCCTGGCGAGCAGAAGAACGGCCAACAGTTGGCACCCCAGACCATAACCTACGCCCTCGAAGGTTCGGTTTTTGTTGCCGGTGCGGCCGTGCAGTGGCTTCGCGATGGCCTTCAGATAATCGGCTCGGCAAACGATCTGAGTGCGCTGGCCGAGGTGGCCGAGACCAACGGAGGAGTCACCTTTGTTCCCGCCCTAACCGGCCTGGGC
>CAIYTL010000179.1 GCA_903929105.1 uncultured Micrococcales bacterium
CGAAGCTACCCGATTGAGGTGCGCTATCGCCCTGTTGCCAGCGAAAAATCAGACGACGCCGACCCAGATGTCGAGACCACCGCAGCTGATTATTTAGACGGCGTGACTCTGGCGCTCGCCGAACTTGAGGGCGAAGCTGTAGGCGACACCCTCGTATTTTTGTCGGGGGAGTCTGAGATTCGCGATGCGCAGGATGCCATCGAAGGCCACATCAAAGGCGGGCTTTTGGCCAAAGGCACCGAGGTTCTGCCGCTCTATGGTCGCCTTAGCGCTGCCGACCAGCACCGCGTCTTTGAAACCAGCAAGGTCGCTGGCCTAAAGCGCCGAGTTATTTTGGCCACCAACGTTGCCGAAACTTCATTGACGATTCCCAACATCAAATATGTGATCGACGCTGGCACCGCGCGCATCTCGCGATATAGCCACAAAGCCAAGGTGCAGCGCCTGCCCATCGAAGCGATTTCGCAAGCCAGCGCCAACCAACGTGCGGGTCGCGCAGGTCGCCTGGGGCCCGGCATTGTGATTCGGCTTTATAGCGAAGATGATTTCGTTAGCCGCCCCGAGTTCACCGACCCTGAAATTCTGCGCACGAACCTAGCCTCGGTAATTTTGCAGGCCGCCCAGCTTGGCTTGGGTGACATTCTGGAGTTTCCGTTCTTGCAACCGCCTGACCCGCGAGCGGTAAAAGATGGGCTCGGCCTGCTCACCGAGCTCGGCGCAATCGCCCACCACGACTCCACCGGAATCAAGCTCTCGCCTGTGGGGCGAAACTTAGCCCGCCTGCCGATGGAGCCCCGCTTTGCGCGCATGCTGGTCGAGTCTAAGCACCACGGCTTGACCCGCGAGGTGATGATCATCGTGGCCGGTCTAACCATTCAAGACCCCCGCGAACGTCCGCTCGAAAAACGCGCTCAAGCCGACCAAATGCACGCGCGTTTCGCCGACCCAACCAGCGACTTTTTGAGTCTGCTGAACCTTTGGAATTACCTCGAAGAAAATCAGCGTGAGCTTTCATCGTCAGCGTTTAGAAAGCTATGCCGAAGCGAATACCTAAACTTTTTGAGAGTGCGCGAGTGGCAAGATTTGATTCGCCAGCTTCGCACCATGACCAAACCGCTCGGTCTAACCATGAACGAGCCAAGGGTTGACCCAGATGGCATTCACAAGTCGCTGCTCGCTGGGTTGCTGAGCCAGATCGGCATCAAACAGGTGAGCGACAAAAAACCGTCGACGGTGCCCGCCAAAGGCAAACCCGACGAAGTCACCAAGCCTCGCACCAATGCTGAATATCTCGGCTCGAATCAAAAGAAGTTTGTGATTTTTCCGGGGTCGAGTCTGGCCAAAAAGCCCCCCATGGCTCTAATGAGTTCAGAGCTGGTTGAAACCAGTCGACTTTTCGCAAGAATGAACGCCGCCATTGACCCAGCCTGGGCCGAGAAGCTCGCCGGCGAACTTTGCAAGCGAACTTTTAGCGAACCGCACTGGGAGAAAACCCAGGGGGCAGTGGTTGCCTATGAGCGGGTCACTCTTTATGGAGTGCCGATTGTCACTAATCGCCGCATGCAGTTTTCACGCATCAACGTGGAATATTCGCGCGAACTTTTCATTCGTCACGCGCTGGTGCAGGGGGAGTGGGACTCAAAACAGGCCTTCGACCGCGTAAACCGTGCGCTGCTAAAAGAGCTTGAGGCGCTCGCCGACAGAGCCCGCAAACCCCAGCTGGCTCCTGACGACGATGACGTGTTTAGGTTTTATGACGCACGAGTACCTGCCGAGGTCGTCTCAACTCGCAGCTTTGAAGGCTGGTGGAAAGCCGCCAGGCACACCACTCCTGACCTACTCACAATTACTCGCGCCGACCTGCTCGGTGAGCAAAACCAGCAGGCTGATGGGGTTGAACATCCATCTGAAATTTTGGTGAGCGGTCAAGAGTTTCGTTTGAGTTATCGTTTTGACCCCGGAGCCGTCGACGATGGAGCCACCGCGACTGTGCCACTGCCGGTGCTGGCCACATTGACACCTGACGCGTTCGAGTGGCTGGTGCCCGCGATGCGTGCCGAGCTTGTAACCGAGCTGATTCGCAGCCTGCCCAAGAACTTGCGTCGCAACGTTGTTCCGGCAGCCGACTGGGCGGCCAAAGCGCTCGCCGTGCTGCCCGAAGAACCTGCAGGCAACTTGCTCGTGACGTTGGCTAAAACTTTGCAGCAGCTGAGTGGCACAAAGTTTGAGGCCGCCGATTTTGATACCTCACGCCTCACATCAGCCATGCGCATGACCTATCGCGTGGTTGATGCTCGTGGCAAAACTCTTGGGTTGGGCAACGATCTGGCAGCTCTGCAAGCAAAATTCAGCACGGATGCACGCAGTGCCGTTACCTCAGTTGTTGAAGCGGCTGCTGGTGGCGCTGCGTCGAATGGTTTGGCGAGCGAACCTTCGATTGAACGCTCTGGAATTTTGCGCTGGGATTTCGCCGAACTTCAGAGCCGCCATGAAACCAAATTGGGCAACAACTTAGTGCGTGCCTTCAGCGCGTTGGTGGCCCCGGTTGGCAAGCATTTAAAGAGCGAGGGCGTTTCGCTTCAACTTTTTGCCACCGAAGCCGAACAGTTGCGTCACCATTGGCGCGGCGTTGTGGCGTTGGTTTGCGCCGAGATTGCTTCGCCAGCCAAATATGTCGAAGAGCACCTCACCAGCCAAGAGAAACTGGCAATCGCTAGCCTGCCATACCCAAACTTTGCGGCTTTTATTGAAGACCTGATTGCCGCTGTGGCTGAACGTGCTCTGCGAGTTGAAAACCCGCAGGGGTTGATTTTTAGCCAAGCAGAATTTGACCGGGTGCGTTCAGCTGCGCAGGCAAACCTGATCGACGTTTGTTTTCAAAATGCGGCGTTGGCAGCCAAGATCGCGGTGTTGGCGCGCGAGGCCAATAAAGCTATTAGCGAATGCAAGGTGTTTGAGTTTTTGTCAGTCTTGAATTTCGAAAAAAATCACCTAGCCGAGTTGCTAGTGCCAAACTTTGTGAGCCGAACTGGCATTGATCGCTTGCCCCGTTTGGCAGTGTATTTGCAGGCAGTGCGCGTGAGAATTGAAAAACTTCAGATTGACTCAACGCGCGATCGGGTTTCGGCGGCCGAACTTGACCAGGCACTTTCGATCTATAACTTTGCTGGCGGAGTGCTGCCTTTGCCGGCTGACTTAGGGCAGCTGCCGGCCGCTGCCAAACCCGAGTTGCTCGAGCGCATCGTCGCCGCGCGCTGGTTGCTCGAAGAGCTGCGCGTCAGCCTGTTTGCGCAGTCGCTCGGCACGGCCGAGTCGGTCTCGGTGCCGCGCATCAAGAAGGTTTTGGGCTAGGCGTTAATCTGCCAACAAATCTCTTCTTTATTGAACGATTGCGAGGCCTGTAGCAGTTGAGGCATCGGCAATTGCCCCTGCATTGGTCAGATTTGTAAATCCTAGGCTCTTCATCGTGTCTAGCGCTATGCCCGCACGGTGTCCAGAACGGCAATATAAAACGTATGTTCCGGCCTTGTCGAGACTCGCAACAGCGCCCGCAAAGTCAGCGCCTTCAACGTCGATATTGAGTGCGCCTGCTAGGTGGCCCGAAGCAAATTCGTCTGCCGTGCGCACGTCGATTACTGCGGTGACTTTGGTCATGTCTATTTTTTGTGTATTCGAGCAGGCGGCAACTGCAAAAAGAATTGTGGCTGCAGCGACAACGGCAAATAGGGCTTGGCTGAATTTCTTGGTGCCTTTTGACATTTGGTGAAACCTTTCGTTATGCATACCCCCTAGGGTATGCTATAAATAGGTTATCTAAAGAAGGTCAATTATGAAAATCGAGACAGCAGAGCTAAAAGAAGCTCGCGATCGACTTATGCGCGTGCAAGGGCAAATCGGCGGAATCGTCAAAATGATAGATGAAGGCCGAGACTGCACTGAACTTTTGAATCAACTCGCAGCTGCCAACACCGCGCTAACGCGAGCGGGTTTCAGCATCATCACAACGGGAATGCAGCACTGCGGCAACGACATTGAAGGCGACTCAAACCGCAAGGCGCTCGAAAAAGCTTTTATGGCATTGGCTTAGGGGTAAAGACTTGAAAACAATCATCATCGGCGGTGTCGCTGCCGGAATGTCAGCCGCAACGCGATTGCGCCGCCTGCGCGAGACCGACGAAATTATGGTTTATGAAATGGGCGAGCACGTTAGCTATGCCAACTGCGGTCTGCCATATTTTGTGAGCGACATAATTTCAAAACGTGGCGACCTGCTCTTGCAAACACCAAAATCGCTTTGGGCACGTTTTCGAATCGATGTTCAGGTGAAGCACCGTGTGGTCAGCATCAACCGGGCAGCGCAAACCGTGATAGTCGAAAATCTTGAAACCGGTGCGCAGTTCGAAGACTCTTATGACAACTTGGTGATTGCCACGGGAGCAACGCCAAACCGCAGCGAAGTTAAGGGCATACAACGCGCCTTTAGCTTGCGCGATGTCACCGATGTTGATGCCCTAAAAGCTCAAGTTCAAAGCAGCCAAGCCAAAACTGCGGTCATCATCGGTGGTGGCTTCGTCGGCATTGAGTTGGCTGAAAACCTTCACAAGGCGGGCTTTGCTGTGAGCGTTGTGCAACGAAGTGCAACGATTTTGGCTGGCTTTGACCCTGAAATCATCGAGCCGCTTCAAGCCAGGCTGGTCGCCGAGGGCATCAAGCTGCACCTCGCTTCGCGCGTGGTTGAAATCACCTCAGATGAAGCCATTCTCGAAAACGGCGAGCGCCTCGCTGCCGCAATCGTCATTGCAGCCGCAGGTGTTACCCCAGACAATCGTCTTGCGGTTGCCGCCGGTCTCGAACTCGGGCCAGCGGGCGGGTTGTGGGTTGACGCCCAGCAACGCACCAGTGATGCACGCATATTTGCCGCAGGTGACGCGGTTGAAAAAACTGCCGAGCTAACTGGCGATGCCACGCTGATTCCGCTGGCCAATCTTGCCAATCGTCACGGCAGGCTGATCGCTGACGCTATCGCCGGCGCACCAACCAATGAGCGCTCTAGCATCGGCACCATAATTATTGGCGCGTTTGGCATGGCAGCGGCTATGACCGGCCTGAGTGAAAAAGCTGCCGAGCGCGCAGGTCTAGATTTTGCCACGATTCACCTGCACCCGAGCAGTCACGCAGGTTACTACCCAGGTGCCAAGCGAGTGTCGCTAAAAGTGGTTTTCGAGCGTGAAACCGGTCGCCTGCTCGGTGCCCAGGCAATCGGCGAAGACGGCGTTGACAAGCGCATTGACGTGATTGCAACAGCCATCTATGCCGGCCTAAAAATCGACGATCTGATGAATCTTGAACTCTCTTATGCGCCACAGTTTGGCTCAGCCAAAGACGCTGTTAACCAGGCGGGTTATGTTGGCAACAACGTTTTCGAAGGCCGCACCCCAACCCTTCAGTGGCACGAACTGCCTGCTGCGCTGGCCGCAGGTGCAACCCTGATCGACGTGCGCACCGCAGGCGAGTTCGCCGCCGGTGTGATTCCAGGTTCAACCAATATTCCAGTGGATGACCTGCGCGAGCACCTCGACGCGTTAGCCGGCAAAGACGTAATCGTTCACTGCCAGGTGGGTCAACGAGGCCACACCGCCACCCAGATTTTGCGTGGGCATGGAATCCGTGTGAAAAATCTCGACGGGGGTTACGTCACCTGGCGCACAGCCCAAGACGCCCTCGAACGCATCAAATAGCAACCTCTAAAAGAAAGTGAAACAATATGTGCAGTGCAGTTAAGTGTCGCAAATGCGGCAAGACAACTTGGAGCGGCTGTGGCCAGCACGTTGACCAGGTCATGCGGGGCATTCC
>CAIYTL010000180.1 GCA_903929105.1 uncultured Micrococcales bacterium
ACTTTGCGGTTGGCGTTATAAAACTTGCTGCCAGCCGCCTCAATGGTAGGCAGCCACGAGACATCGGCGCCGTTTAGCAAAGGCGGTGCGCTAGCAGTGCTAGCAACTTTTGACCCGTTGAAATCGGTTGATTTGACCTGCGAAGCAAAGCTGGTCGAGTTGCCCAATGGCAAGCCCAACAAGACCACAAAAGCTAGCGCAGCCGGCGCTCGCAGCCACCACTTGGCGTTTTTGATGCTCATGGTTTCTCGCTTACTGGTTGCAAATAGGCTAAGCGCAGGTCAAAATGCGACGCTTAGCTTCGCCTTGAAGAATACCGCTTTGGCGTAGTCTTTTGTGAGGGCAAGTTGGCAAAAGGTGGTTCAAAATGAGCGCTTCAAACGCAATCAAACGCAACGGTTGGCTCGACGTAGTTCGAGGTCTTGCAATCGTTGCCGTGATTTTGGTTCACACTGGCCACACTTCTCGTTCAATTTTGGGTTCGAGTGGGCTAACAATCTCGAACAAAATCATCGGCTTCACCGACTTGGGCGCATCAGGCGTTGAGCTTTTCTTCTTCATCTCT
This sequence comes from uncultured Micrococcales bacterium, assembly GCA_903929105.1. Lineage (GTDB taxonomy): Bacteria > Actinomycetota > Actinomycetes > Actinomycetales > Microbacteriaceae > Rhodoluna. Next base: position 566 of record CAIYTL010000180.1, read on the forward strand.
GGTTGGCTTCTGGCTTCGATCTATGGCGATTCAACCAAGCCGCTTGGTCGGGCTTATTGGCTTCGTCGAATCGGTCGCATTATTCCGCTGTGGTTGCTCTTTTTGGGCATCACCGTTCTGACTTCACAGTTCAGCTTCAGCGCAAGGTGGCGTGACGCCATTTCGGCTAGCGCAAACGAGTCTGCATTTTTTCACAGCCCCTTGTTGGTCGCGCTGCTAACAGCAACTTTCACACTGTGGCTTTCACCTGGTCTATGGAACACGGTTATTGGCGGCGGCTGGTCAATTCAGGCTGAGGTTGGCCACTACCTGTGGTTTCCGTTGCTTCGCAAGTTCTCGCTTAAAAACATGTTGCGAATTCTGGCCGGTGTTAACCTCGCCACAATCGTGCTCATCAATATAGCTATTGCCAACAGCAAGCAGGGCGGCCTCTTTATTTTGGCGATCAAAGCCTGGCTTCGACTTGACCTTTTTGCCACAATCGGTTTCTTCATTATTGGGCTAATCGCCTATCGGGTTTGGGCCAAAACCCAAGAGGGCAAGAGCATCGCTGAGGCCTTCGCGGCTCTCGAAGTGGATGCCTTCACGGCTGTCGCCTACACACTAACCTTCATGATGGTGCCTCTGGCCTATGGCCAAGAGCTAGCTGCTTTGGGCTTTATCGTGGCCTGCCTAGCTATCAGCTACGGGGCATACAAGGTCAATTGGGCCGCTAAAGCTTTTGCAACAATCGGAAAATACTCTTATTTCATTTATTTTTGCCACTTTTTTGTGCTCGACCTAGTTCGTTACTATGGCAAAACCAGCGTTCACCTCGCAGGCCCTGAATGGCTCATGCAGTGGGTAGTTTTGATCGTTGTGTTTGCTTTGGCGTTGCTGGTCTCGATGGCCCTAGCAGTGCCTTCGTTCAAGTACTTCGAAAAACCAGTTATGCGCCTAGCTCGCCGATTCGAGTAGCAACTGCTGCCGCTGGCACTCGGCTTAGCTAGCCTCGCAGGTTGTGAAAACGAATCGGAATCTTGCTGATAAGCACATAGGTTGACCGGCCAAGCAAAACCTTCTCGAGCGTCTTTTTGTGCTTGGCGATGTAGTGAGCAACAATCGGGTCCATGCCGAACCTAGGATCTTTGCAGATCGG
>CAIYTL010000181.1 GCA_903929105.1 uncultured Micrococcales bacterium
GACCGTCACGGCATTGTGACGCGCGATCACGGGCTGATGAATCCTAACCACTTTCTCGCTGTGTGCATTGGCTACCTCTTCAATAACCGACCAGGGTGGAACCCGGCGGCGGCGGTCGGCAAAACCATGGTGTCTTCGTCGATCATTGACCGCGTTGTTGCCGACTTGGGTCGCAAGTTGATCGAGGTGCCAGTTGGTTTCAAATGGTTTGTGCCCGGTTTGATTGACGGTTCGGTAGGTTTTGGTGGCGAAGAGTCTGCCGGCGCTTCGTTCTTGCGTTTAGACGGCAAGAGTTGGAGCACTGACAAAGACGGCCTGATTCTGGCGCTGCTTGCAGCCGAAATCACAGCAGTCACCGGCCGCACTCCGAGCCAGCATTACGCCGACCTAACCGCCAAGTTTGGCGCCCCTGCCTATGAGCGAATCGACGCCCCGGCAACCACTGAACAAAAGAGCAAACTTGGCAAGTTGTCGGCGAGCGCAGTTTCAGCTGCCGACCTGGCGGGTGAACCAATCGTCGAGATTCTCACCCATGCACCCGGCAACGGTGCAGCACTCAGTGGGCTCAAGGTCGCAACTAAGAACGCGTGGTTTGCGGCTCGACCTTCGGGCACCGAGAATGTCTACAAAATTTATGGTGAATCGTTCCTGGGCGCTGAGCACCTCAAGCAGGTTCAGGTTGAGGCTAAAGCGCTAGTTGATGGCGTCTTGGGCTAAAGCCATCCGTCATAATATTTACCTAGGGAAATAAAACGGCTGATTAGCCTGTTTGAGTTTGTCGAGCCTAAAAGAATCGAGCGCAAAAATGTCACGCGAACAAAGAAAAGCCGAAGCCCAAGCTTCAGCCGTCAGCGGTGTAATGACCCACCGCCAAATCATGATGGTGCTTTTTGGCCTTATGGCCGGAATGTTCCTTTCAGCTTTAGACCAGAGCGTTGTGGGCACAGCCATCACCACCATCGCCAACGACCTAAAGGGTCTTGACGTTCAGGCTTGGGTTACCACCGCTTATTTGATCACCTCGACCATCGCCACCCCGATCTATGGCAAGCTCGGTGACCTCTTTGGCCGTCGCCGACTGTTCATTATTGCCATCTCAGTTTTCGTGGTCGGATCAATCGCGGCCGGCTTCTCACAGTCGATGTATGAACTCGCTGGCTGGCGTGCACTACAGGGTGTTGGTGCCGGTGGTTTGTTCTCGCTTGCGATGACCATCTTGGCCGACATCGTTCCACCACGTGAGCGTGCGAAATACATGGGTATGTTCTTGGCTGTGTTCGCAACCTCATCAGTTCTTGGCCCACTAATCGGTGGACTCTTCGCTGGCATGCCAGAGATTATGTTCATCACCGGTTGGCGCTACGTGTTCTTGATTAACCTGCCAATCGGCATTGCAGCACTGATTTTTGTGGTTGCCTATTTGCACGTTCCGCATCACCCCAAGAGCGGCCGCATTGACTGGTGGGGTGCGCTCACCATCACAGTGGCTGTGGTTCCGATTCTTGTGGCAGCTCAAGAGGGCCAAAGCTGGGGCTGGTGGAGCGGTGTTAACAACAACCCTGATGGCTCATTTAGCAACCCGGGCACAATCTTGCTCTATGTGATCGCAGCGGTAGGCATCGTCACGTTCTTGCTAGCCGAACGCCGCATGGGCGAAGACGCGCTTTTGCCTTTCAGCTTGTTCAAATCAAGCACCTTCACCATGTCGACCATTTTGGGCGTAGTTGTTGGCGCCGGCATGTTCGGCGGCATGATGACCCTGCCGTTGATTTTGCAGATTGTTTATGGTGCAACCCCAACCCAATCTGGTTTCTTGATGTTGCCAATGGTTTTGGGCATGATGACAGCTTCGATTCTGAGCGGTCGAATGACTTCAAAGACTGGCCACTACAAGCGCTTTATGATCAGCGGCACAGCATTCATGACCATCGCCTTCTTGTACCTCGCGCAGTTGAACGCTGACTGGGCAGTGTGGCAAATGTCGATCGGCATGCTCATTTTGGGTGCAGGCCTTGGGCAGCTAATGCAGACCCTCACCACCGCCGCGCAGAACTCAGTTGAGCCGCGCAACATTGGTGTGGCCACTTCAGCAGCCACATTCTTCAGACAAATGGGTGGAACCCTCGGCGTTGCCGTGTTCATCAGTCTTTTGTTCAACTCGCTCAAAGACAAAGCGCCGGCAATTTTCAGTCAGGTTGGTGCAGCTCTGAAAGCAGATCCAAGTCTTTTGAAGAAACCTGAAAACTCAGCTTTCTTGCCAGAGAACCTGCCGAACCTAAACACTGAAATCAGCAAGGATGCCTCGTTCTTGGCGCACGCCGACAAGGTTTTGGCTCACCCCATTCAGCAGGGTTATGCCGAAGCTGCGGCTTATGTGTTTGGCATTTCAACACTCGTAATGTTGGTTGCGTTTGGAATTTCGTTCTTCGTGAAAGAGATTGCTTTGCGATCGGTCTCAGGTGTAGCCGCTAACGCTGCTGCCAACGCTGCCGAGGCTGAGGCTGCTGCCGAAGCAAAACTTGCCGCTCTGGGCTAAAGCTCAATAAGTTCGAAGCTGATTTTGGCGGCGTCTAGGCGCTCTTTGATAACTTCGATCGATTCGGGGTTTTGGTCAACGGTGATGAAATTGCGATCAAGGCTTGCCGCAGCAACGGCAGTTGTGCCTGACCCGCCAAAAAAGTCGAGCACTGTGTCACCCGGCTTAGAGCTGGCCTGAATAATGCGTCGCAAAATGCCGAGGGGCTTTTGAGTGGGGTATCCGGTCTTCTCTTTGCCCGTCGGCGAAACAATGGTGTGCCACCAAACATCAGTTGGCAGTTTTCCCTTGGCAACTTTTTCGGGCGTGACCAAACCCGGCGCCATGTAAGGCTCGCGGTCAACTGCAGTCGAGTCAAAATAGTAGGTCGCTGGGTTTTTGACATAAACCAAAATGGTGTCGTGCTTAGCTGGCCAACGCGATTTTGACTTGCCACCATAGTCATAGGCCCAAATGATTTCGTTCAAAAAGCAATCGCGGCCAAAAAGGGCGTCGAGCAAAACCTTGGCATAGTGAGCTTCACGATAGTCAAGATGCAAATAGAGGGTTCCGGTGTCATTCAAAATGCGCCAAGCCTGTTCAAGGCGAGGCTCCAAAAAGCCCCAATAGTCTGCGAACTCGTCGTCATAGCTGAGAACAGTTTCGCGAACTGTTTCATAGCGCTGACCTTTGAAACCTAGGCGGTTGCCGGTTTCGCTGCGCTTAGTGGTTGCCGCTCCACGGCTCTGCACTCGACCGGTGTTAAACGGTGGGTCAATATAAATCAGTTGCACTGATAGATCAGGCAGTTGTGCCAACAGCTTGAGGTTGTCGCCAGCATAAAGGCGACCCGCGTTGGTTGACATAGCCACAAGTTTAACCCTCGAAAGCACCAGGCCCGATAATAGATGCATGACGAGCACAAAAATTGCCGAAACCACCGCCAGCACCGGCGAAGTCACACGCATCTTTCACAACGGCGACCTCAAGCGCTATGAGATTTGGCTTGACGAAACCAAAGTTGGCCACGCTGACTATTCGGTGCGCCCCGGCGAGATTCACTTTGTGCACACCGAGGTTGACCCAGCTCAACAGGGCAAAAACTTGGCTGCCATTTTGATGCGCGAAAGCATCGCCGACGTGCGCCAAGCCGGCAACTCAAAAATCGTGCCGGTCTGCTCTTATGTGGTGCGATACATGGAACGTCACCCAGAAACCCAAGACCTGCTGCTCAACCCGATCGAAGATGCAGTGGCAGCTTGCCGAATCGACACCAAAAAATTCGGCGGCAAAGCCTAACTAGTTCTTGCGGGCGGCCACAACAGCGTCAAGCCATGAGGTGAGGTCAGCGATCACTTCATCTTTATTTATCTCGTTATAAACCTCGTGGCGAGCGTCGTGATAAACCACAATCGAAACATCGCTCACTTTGGCTCGCCTGCGATAGCTGTTAGCCAAAGCCTTCACGCCTCGCTCACCACCGCAAGGGTCGTCACTGCCAACCAGTAGCAAAATCGGTAGGTCGTGACGCACACTGCGGCTAGGAACGCCGAAAATCTTTGGCGCACCATCGCGCAAAGCCCCCGGGTCAATGCCGTTGAAGGCAAAACAAAGCGGATCAACCGCAAAAGCCTGGCCTACTGAATGGTCGCGGCTGAGCCATTCGTTGCCGGAGGCATTCGGAGTATTAGCCCACTTTTTGTTGAAACCGCTAGTTGCCATGAAGCCTGGAATCACCAGTGAACTGCCCGAGAGCACTAGAGCGGCATAGTCATCAGAATGTTTATTGATGATTTTCTGCGAAATGTAGCTACCAAAGCTGTGGCCAACTAATAGCAAGGGCAAACCTGGGTTTTCGGTTCTGGCAATTTCACCCATTTGGGTGACTTCGGCAAAAACGCCATTCATGCCGCCGGGGCCTAGTCGACCGAGCTTATTTGTCAGGCCGGTTTTGACCATGTTTTGGCCGGTGACACCGTGACCTCGGTGGTCTTCGGCATAAACGCTGTAGCCTGCTCGATTTAGCGCACTCGCCACGTGGTCATAGCGACGCACGTGCTCGCCAACGCCGTGAACCAGTTGCACGACAGCTTTAGGAGCAGCCACTGGCCACTCAAAATATGTGATTTCA
>CAIYTL010000182.1 GCA_903929105.1 uncultured Micrococcales bacterium
AACACTCCTGGGCTGCGCTCTTTGCAGTCGGTTGAGGCTCTCAGGCCGATTCTTGAGGCGGTCAAGGCTGAGTCGTAGGGCAAGCCTATTTTGGTGAAAATTGCGCCTGACCTGGCCGACGAAGACATTGTTGCGGTTGCCAAGTTGGTTCTAAAAATGAAACTCGATGGCGTGATTGCTACAAACACAACCATTTCGCGAGACGGTTTGGCAAGCCCCATTCAAGAGGTCGAAACAGCCGGTGCTGGCGGCCTGTCGGGTGCTCCGCTGCACGATAGGTCACTTGAGGTGCTGCACCTGTTGCACCCAGTTTTGCAAGGCAAAGCAACCATCATTTCGGTCGGCGGAATCGAAACTGCCGCCCAGGCGCAGGCCCGTCTCGATGCTGGCGCAACCCTGGTTCAGGGCTACACAGGCTTTGTCTATGAGGGCCCGCTTTGGGCTCGTCGCATCAACCGCGCTCTTAAATAAGTCGTTCCGGCGCCAAGCCTTTAAATGAAAACGACCCAACTGCCAAGAGGCGGTCGGGTCGTTTTGATTAGGTTTTGAGCGCCTAAATTTTGTCGCCGCGTTTGACCTGCGGCTTAGGCAGACGCAAAAAGCGTGACTGGGCACTGCGCATGCCCGCATAGCGAATGATGCCAGGCTCAACTTTTGATTCGCCGAAACGCTCTGCGATGAGTTTCTTGGCGCCTCGGCCGAGCAATATTCCGTTGACCACAAGAATCACCATGAAGCCATAAAGCATCAGCATCACAACGACCTGAATCGCCGCGTTCGGAATGAAAGTTAGCAAAACCGAGGCAATAAGTGCTGGCATCAAAAACTCACCGAAACTAAAACGGCTGTCGACATAGTCGCGCGCTAAACGTTTCTGTGGGCCACGGTCGCGAGCGGTGAGGTAGCGTTCGTCGCCTTGAAGGGCACCGTCGCGAGCAGTGCGACGAGCTTCGGCTTGGCGGGCTCGCTCAGCCTTGCGGGCCTCAGGTGTGCGCGCGCCAACGATTGGGCGCAGGTTCGCCTGCTCACGCTCTTTGCGACTCGGTGTCGGGCGGCCTTTGCCTGTAGTGCTGTTTTCGTTTTCGGTCATTTCACTCTCAATGCTCTTGAAGACTTTAAGATTACCTCTATGAGCGCAAATCGCATGCCTAACCTGCCCGCCACTGAAGTCGCCGCAGCAACTTTGCAAGTGGATCAACTATTTGAATCGCAACTCGAAGCGCTCAAGGCGCTGGTGCGCATTCCGGGCATCGCGTGGGATGCCTTCGATGCCGCCAACCTTGAAGCTAGTGCAGCGGCAGTGGCCGAACTTTTCGAAAATACCGAGCTGTTTGAGTCGGTTGAGATACTTCGCGCCCAGAAACCCGACTCTGACGCATTCGGCGCGCCTGCTGTGGTGGCGCATCGGCCAGCGCGCAACGGTGCACCTCAAGTGCTGCTCTATGCTCACCATGACGTTCAGCCTCCAGGCGATGAAGCTCTTTGGAGTTCGACTCCTTTTGAACCGGTGTTGGTCGCTGACCCGATTTTTGGCGATCGCATGTTCGGTCGCGGGGCGGCTGATGACAAGGCTGGAATCATCGCTCACCACACTGCTCTTTTAGGTGTGCGGGCGATCCTGGGTAAAGATTTTGACCTTGGCATCACTCTTTTTGTTGAAGGTGAAGAAGAGGCCGG
>CAIYTL010000183.1 GCA_903929105.1 uncultured Micrococcales bacterium
GCAAGAACCCGATTTCAGCGCTTTATGTATGGGAGGGCGGGCTGGCAATTTATGGCGCGCTCATCTTTGGCGCCTTAGGCGCATTCGTTGGCACTCGCATTGCTGGTGTTCGTTTTGTTTCTTACCTCGACGCGCTTGCACCGGGTCTGATTTTGGCTCAGGCAGTTGGTCGCTGGGGTAACTATTTCAACTCAGAGCTTTTCGGTGCACCTACCACCGCACTTTGGGGTGTTCCCATCGACTCGTCGAACCCGGCGTATCCGCTAGACCTGCCAGCCGGCACCACCGAAGCTCCAACACTGTTCGAACCAACATTCTTGTATGAATCACTTTGGTGCCTAATTGGTTTCGCGCTGTTGCTTGTGGCAGATCGTGTAATGCAGCCGCGTTGGGGCAAACTTTTTGGTCTTTACCTGATCTATTACTCAATCGGTCGTTATTTCATTGAGGGCATGCGCATTGACCCGAGCGACATCTATTTTGGGCTGCGCACTAATCAGTGGATGTCACTTCTTAGCATTGTGGCAGGTATCGCACTAATTCTGATTCAAAACCGTCGCCACCCTGGCGTTGAGCTTTCACCGTATCGTGCAGGCTTTTCAGCTCCAGTTGCCGAGGCAAGCGCAGTCTCATCTGATGACGACGAGGTCGACTCAGATTCTTCAGTTGAGAATGTTGCTCCTGCCTCAGCAGATGCAGATGCGATAGAATCCATTAATCTAAAGAAATAGTTTTTCTTCAGCTTTACGCAGTGTTTTAAGACTTGGCGCTTTGCGTCAAACATTTACGGGCCAGCGTTGTCCCTCCTAGTTTTTTCGATTGGAGTGCAACGTGCCTGAAATGTCGCCATTTGAGCGATTTAGCACCAGCCCTAAAAAGGTTGGGCTTTATGACCCAGCTAATGACAAAGATGCCTGTGGCCTTGCCATGGTTGCAACTTTGCGTGGCACTGCTGGACACGACATTATCGACACTGCTCTTCAGGCACTCACCAACCTCGAGCACCGCGGTGCCGTTGGCTCAGACTTTGGCACCGGCGATGGTGCGGGCATTCTCACCCAGCTTCCCGACGCGTTTCTTCGCGCCGTTGCCGGGTTCGAGCTGCCTGCCGCCGGAAAATTCGCAGCCGGTCTGGTATTTTTGCCTACCGATCAAAGCGAACAAGTCAAGGCAGAGGCTGGGTTTGCGAACCTAGCAACTGAAGAGGGCTTGGTTGTTCTTGGCTGGCGCGAGGTTGAAACCCGGCCAGAAGTCTTGGGCGATTTAGCACGCGCAGCCATGCCAGTGATTCGTCAGGTTTTTGTTGCGGCGATCGACGAGTCCGTCGTCGAAATGACTCTTGAACGTGCTTTGTTCCGCCTGCGCAAACGTGCCGAAAGAACCCTTGGCATCTATTTGCCTTCACTTTCAAGCCGCACCATTGTTTACAAAGGCATGGTCACCACCTTGCAGCTTGAGCCGTTCTATCCTGACCTCAGTGACGAGCGCTTTGAATCAACTTTGGCCCTAGTGCACTCTCGATTCTCAACCAACACTTTTCCGTCTTGGCCGCTTGCGCATCCGTTCAGAATGATCGCGCACAACGGCGAAATCAACACCATCAAAGGCAACCGCAACTGGATGCGCTCTCGCGAGTCGCAGCTCAGCAGCGAAGCATTGGGTGACATTACCCAGCTAACTCCGATCATCACACCGGGCGGCTCAGACAGCGCCTCGTTTGATGAAGCCGTCGAGCTGCTTTACATGGGCGGCCGCAGCTTGCCTCACGCAATGATGATGATGATTCCTGAGGCTTGGGAGAAACAGTCAGACATCGATGCTGACCGCAAAAACTTTTATGAGTATCACTCGATGCTTATGGAACCGTGGGACGGCCCGGCAGCTGTGGTGTTCACCGATGGTTCGCTCGTTGGTGCAACCCTTGACCGCAACGGTTTGCGCCCAGGCCGCTATGTCATCACCGATGATGGCTTGGTTATTTTGGCTTCAGAAATCGGTGTGGTCGACATTGACCCGAGCAAAGTGGTTCGCAAGGGTCGTTTGCAGCCGGGTCGCATGTTCTTGGCTGACACCGTTAGCGGCCGCCTAATTGACGACGACGAGATCAAAGCCGAAATTGCTTCGCTTGAACCGTGGGGCGAGTGGCTTGAGGCTAGTCGCATCAACCTTGCCGATCTGCCTGAGCGAGAGCACATTGCTCACACGGCTTCGTCAGTAAACCGACGTCAACGCACTTTTGGTTACACCGAAGAAGAACTTCGCGTTCTTGTTGCGCCTATTGCTCGCACGGGCGCAGAGCCGCTAGGCGCCATGGGTTCAGACACCCCGATTGCGGCCCTTTCTGACCGCCCACGTCTTTTGTTTGACTATTTTGTGCAGCAGTTCGCGCAGGTAACCAACCCGCCGCTTGACTCAATTCGCGAAGAAGTCGTTACGTCGCTCAGCACCGGCATCGGCCCGTCGAGAAACGTCTTGACCGCGACTCCTGAACACGCTCAACAGGTAATTCTTGATTTTCCGGTAATCAACAACGACGACATCGCCAAGATCAAACATATCGACGAAAAGCCAGGTGTTGGCCAAGCATTCGTAGTTGAAGGCTTGTATCGCGTTGACAGCGGTGCTGAAGGTCTAGAGGCACGCATTCGTGAAATCGGCGTCGAAATCGACGAGGCCATTGAGGCCGGCGCAACATTCTTGATTTTGAGTGATCGTGACAGCAACCGTGAACTGGCGCCAATTCCGTCACTGCTGCTCACCTCTGCGGTTCACCACCACCTGATTCGCACCGGTTCTAGAACCAAGGTTGGTCTGGTGGTTGAGGCCGGCGACGTGCGCGAAGTTCACCACGTTGCAGCACTGATTGGCTATGGCGCAGCCGCCATAAACCCATACCTAGCTCTCGAATCTGTTGAGCAAATGGTCAAAGATGGCACAATTGCTGGCTTGCCGCTTGAAAAAGCCCACTACAACCTAATCAAGGGTCTGGGCAAGGGTGTGCTCAAGATCATGTCAAAGATGGGCATCTCAACAGTGGCCTCGTATTCAGGCGCACAGTGCTTTGAAGCCATCGGTTTGAGCCAAGACTTTGTTGACACCTACTTCAGTGGCACCACAAGCCAACTCGGCGGTATCGGCCTTGATGTTATTCACGAAGAAATCGCTGAGCGTCACGCCAGTGCCTACCCGCTAGAACAAGCCACAAACGTGCACGACCGCCTTGAAACCGGTGGCGAATATCAGTGGCGTCGCGACGGCGTGCCTCACCTCTTCAACCCAGAGACCGTCTTTAAGCTACAGCACTCAACCCGCAGCAAGAGCATGGAAATCTTTAGGGAGTACACCAGCTTGGTTGACAACCAAGCCGAGCGCCTAATGACCCTGCGCGGCTTGTTCACCCTGCGCGAAGGCGTGCGCCCTTCAATCTCAATCGACGAAGTCGAACCAATCAGCGAAATAGTCAAACGGTTCTCAACCGGCGCCATGTCTTATGGTTCGATCTCGCCTGAAGCTCACGAAACTTTGGCAATTGCCATGAACCGCATCGGTGCAAAATCAAACACCGGTGAGGGTGGCGAAGACGTTGCGCGCTTGCTAGACCCAACTCGTCGCAGCGCGATCAAGCAGGTGGCATCTGGCCGATTTGGTGTTACCAGCATGTACCTAACCCACGCTGACGACATTCAAATCAAAATGGCGCAGGGTGCAAAACCGGGCGAGGGTGGCCAGTTGCCTCCTAACAAGGTTTACCCTTGGATCGCCCGCACCCGTCACGCAACCGCTGGCGTGGGCCTGATTTCACCACCCCCGCACCACGACATCTATTCAATCGAAGACCTCAAACAGCTAATTTTTGACGTCAAGCGCGCCAATCGTGCTGCTCGAGTTCACGTTAAATTGGTTAGCCAAGTGGGCATCGGAACCGTTGCTGCCGGCGTTGCAAAAGCGAAGGCAGACGTAATCTTGGTGTCGGGTTTCGATGGTGGCACAGGCGCTAGCCCGCTCAACTCGTTGAAACACGCCGGAACCCCTTGGGAACTTGGCCTTGCAGAAGCACAGCAAACACTTATGTTGAACGGGTTGCGCGACCGCGTAACAGTTCAAGTTGATGGTCAGATGAAGAGCGGTCGCGACGTAATCGTTGCTGCACTGCTTGGCGCTGAAGAGTTCGGTTTTGCAACCGCGCCGCTAGTTGTTGAAGGTTGCGTGCTGATGCGCGTTTGCCACCTCGACACCTGCCCGGTTGGTGTAGCAACGCAAAACCCAGTTTTGCGTTCGCGTTTCACCGGTCAGGCCGACCACGTAGTCAACTTCTTTGAGTTCTTAGCTCAGGAAGTGCGTGAATACCTGGCACTTCTAGGCTTCAAGAGCCTCGATGAAGCCGTTGGTCGCAGCGAGCTTCTCGACGTCAACCGTGCCATTGCGCACTGGAAGGCCGATGGTCTAGACCTAACGCCGATTTTGGCAGCCCCGGCGCTACCGGCTGATGCACCGCGTCGACGCACCACCAACCAAGATCACGAGCTTGAGAACCACTTTGACCACAAGCTCATCGAGCTTGCCAACGCGTCGCTTGAAGACGCCAAGCCAAGCAAAATCGACCTGCCAATCAGCAACATCGCTCAAGCAGTCGGCACGATGCTCGGCAATGAGCTAACCAAGCGTTACGGCGTCGACGGTTTGCCAGATGCAACCATCGACATCACACTGCGCGGTGCCGCCGGTCAATCATTCGGTGCTTTCGTACCTAAGGGCATCAAGCTGACTTTGATCGGCGACTCGAACGACTACGTTGGCAAAGGCCTATCGGGCGGTCAGATCGTGGTTCGCCCTAACGAAACCAGCTTGTTCGCCGCAGAACAAAACATTATTGCGGGTAACGTCATCGGCTATGGCGCCACCAGCGGAACAATTTTGCTAAACGGCATCGTGGGTGAACGCTTCTTGGTTCGAAACTCTGGTGTCACCGCTGTCGTTGAAGGTGTAGGCGACCACGCTCTCGAATACATGACCGGTGGTGTTGCAGTCATTCTTGGCGCAACCGGCCGCAACCTGGGCGCCGGAATGTCTGGCGGCGTGGCATATGTCTACAAGCTGCGCGCCGACCGCGTCAACCACGAAGCACTTACCGGCAAAGAGCTGCACCTCACGCCGCTTGAAGCTGCCGATGCAGCCAAGTTGCGCGCCCTTCTTGAACTACACGTGGCCGAAACCGGCTCGCAGCTCGCACAGAGCATCCTCGCTGATTTTGATTCAGAGCTTGAGCACTTCGTTCGCGTCTTGCCTCGCGACTATGCAGCCGTAGTTGCAATTCGTGAAAAAGCTATTGCCGAAGGCGTTGACCCCGATGGCGATGTCGTTTGGCAACAGATTTTGGAGGTAACCCGTGGCTGATCCAAGAGGTTTTCTAAAACTAACTGAACGTGAAACAGCACGCCGACGCCCAGTCGACATTCGTATTCGCGACTACAAAGAGGTTTATGAACCACGCGACGCCGCAACCGTCAAGAACCAAGCCGGGCGATGCATGGACTGCGGCATTCCGTTTTGCCACCAGGGCTGCCCACTAGGCAACCTGATTCCCGAATGGAACGACCAAGTTTGGCGCGGTGACCTACCGGCGGCTATCGAGCGTTTGCACAAAACCAACAATTTTCCTGAGTTCACGGGTCGCGTTTGCCCGGCACCTTGCGAAAGCTCTTGTGTTCTAGGCATCAACCAGCCAGCCGTAACAATCAAAGAGGTTGAAGTCAGCATCATCGACGAGGCTTTCGGTCGAGGTTTAGTGCAACCTCACGCACCTGAGCGTCTGACTGGCAAGACTGTTGCAGTTGTCGGCTCTGGCCCGGCCGGTTTGGCGGCTGCCCAACAACTGACTCGCGCCGGACACACAGTTGCAGTCTATGAACGTGACGAAAAAATTGGCGGTCTGCTGCGCTATGGCATTCCAGACTTCAAACTCGAGAAACAGCACATCGACCGCCGTTTGGCTCAGATGACTGCCGAAGGCACCCGTTTTCGCGCTGGCATAAACATTGGTGTCGACATTAGTTGGCAAGACCTGCGCGCTCGTTATGACGCTGTTTTGATTGCCACGGGCGCCACAAAAGCTCGTGACCTTGACGTGGCTGGTCGCGAACTTGATGGTGTTCACTTTGCAATGGACTTTTTGAACCAAGCGAACCGTTGGGTCGATGGGGCAGAAGTGGTTGATCAGATCACCGCTGAGGGCAAGCACGTAGTCATTCTGGGCGGCGGTGACACCGGCGCTGACTGCCTAGGCACTTCGACTCGCCAAGGCGCTCTAACTGTCACAACCTTGGCAATCGGCAAGCAGCCGGCCTCTGAGCGCCAGCCTAACCAGCCTTGGCCGACGTTCCCAACCCTTTTTGAAGTGTCTTCGGCACACGAAGAGTTTGGTGAGCGCAAATACTTGGCATCAACAGTTGAATTTGTTGGCGAACACGGCAAGCTAACCGGCATCAAGGTAGCAGAAACCGAGTTTGTTGATGGCAAGCGCCTGCCAAAGGCTGGCACCGAAAAAGTTTTGCCTGCTGACCTCGTTCTTCTCGCACTCGGTTTTACGGGTGTTGAGGGCGACGAGCTTGCAGAACAGGCAGAAGTAGAAATCGATCGTCGCGGCAACGTGACACGAAACTCGACCTACAGCACCAACCAAGACGGATTCTTCGTTGCGGGCGATGCTGGTCGTGGTCAATCACTCATTGTTTGGGCTATCGCAGAGGGTCGTGCCGCTGCAGCCGCAATCGATGAGTACCTGGAAGGCAAAACTGAGCTTCCGTTCCCAGTAAAACCAACCGACCGACCACTTACGGTCTAAACCCCAAACCCTAATAGCCGGCTAGGGATTAAGCCGGCGAAAGAGCAGGAATAAATGAGACGCGCAAAAATCGTTGCAACCCTCGGGCCAGCAACATCAACTTATGATCAGATTCGCGCAATCGTTGAGGCTGGCGTTGACGTCGCCCGCATGAACCTAAGTCACGGCAGCTATGACGTGCACGAGGGCATCTATCGCACAGTTCGTCAGGTTGCAGCCGACACTGGCAAGGCAGTGGGCATTTTTGTTGACCTACAGGGTCCGAAGATTCGCCTTGGTCGTTTCGAAAACGGCCCAGTTATGCTCGAAAAGGGCGCAACTTTCAAAATCACCACCGACGAGATTCTCGGCAACGTTGACATTTGTGGAACCACTTTTAAGGGGCTTCCTGGTGACGTAAAGCCGGGCGATCTTTTGCTAATCGACGACGGCAAGGTTACCTTGAAGGCAACCGAAGTCACTGACACCACGGTTACCACAGTGGTTGAGATTGCTGGCCAAGTTTCGAACAACAAGGGCATCAACCTGCCTGGTGTTGCCGTGAACGTGCCTGCACTTTCAGAGAAAGACGAAGATGACCTTCGCTGGGCGATTCGTCTTGGCGTCGACATGATCGCCCTTTCATTCGTTCGTAACGCAAGTGACATTGTTCGTGTTCACGAAATCATGAACGAAGAGGGCAAGTTCTTGCCAACCATCGCCAAGGTTGAGAAGCCACAGGCTGTTGACTCTCTTGAAGAGATCATCGACGCATTCGACGGCATCATGGTTGCCCGTGGTGACCTAGGCGTCGAGCTGCCTTTCGAGCAGGTTCCACTTGTTCAGAAGCGCGCCATTGAGCTGAGCCGTCGTTGGGCTAAGCCGGTAATCGTTGCAACTCAAATGCTTGAGTCAATGATTTCTGCATCACGCCCAACTCGTGCTGAGGCTAGCGACGTTGCAAACGCTGTTCTTGACGGTGCCGACGCACTCATGCTTTCAGGTGAGACCAGTGTTGGTGAGTTCCCAGTCGAAACTGTTGCAGCTATGGCTCGCATCATCGAATCGACTGAAGAGAACGGTCTTGACCGCATTCCAGCCCTAGGCACCCGCCCACACACCCACTCGGGTGCAGTA
>CAIYTL010000184.1 GCA_903929105.1 uncultured Micrococcales bacterium
AACATCTTGAAGCCTTCAGACGGCCGCCCAGTTGCTGTGCCTACTCAAGACATGATCATTGGTCTCTACCACATGACCACTCTCAAAGAGGGTGCAGTGGGCGAGGGCAAGGTCTTCGGTTCGATCGCCGAGGCTCAGCTTGCTTACGATGCGCGCATCGACGGCAAGCCGATTCTTGACCTTCAGGCCCTAATCAAGATTCGTCTAAACGGCGAACTACGCGAGACCACTTTTGGTCGCGCGCTGTTCAACGCGACTCTTCCTGTTGGCTACGAATACCAAGAGCGTCAGGTTGGCAAAAAAGAAATCGGTCAGATCGTTACCGCTCTGGTTGAAGGCTTTAGCCGCACCGAAGTTGCTCAGGCACTTGACCGCATTAAAGACGCCGGTTTCTATTGGGCTACCCGCTCAGGCGTTTCAATGTCGATCTCAGACGCTAACTTCGACTCGGGTGAGTTCGAAACCAAGCGCGCCAAGATGATCATCTCTGCCGAGGCCGAGCACACCAAGATTCAAGAGGCGTTTGACTCAGGTCTTAAGAGCGACCTTGAGCGCCGCGACGAACTTGGCTCATTGTGGTTCAAGCGCACCAACGAGATTCAAGACTTGCTTCAGAACTCGATTCCAGCAGACAACGCCATCTCAAAGATGGTTAACTCTGGTGCTCGAGGCAACTGGCTGCAGATTCGTTCGATCGTCGGTATGCGTGGCCCAGTAGCTACCTCATCAGGTGACTTTGCGCCGATGCCGGTGAAGGGTAACTACCTTCTAGGTCTAACTGCAAACGAGTACTTCATCAACGCGACCGGTGCTCGAAAGGGTAACGCTGACACCGCGATGAAGACTGCAGCTGCAGGTTACCTAACCCGTCGTCTAGTTGACGTTGCGCAAGACGTAATCGTTCGCGAAGAAGACTGTGGAACCACTCGTGGCCTTGAAAAAGACCTTCTAGACGCAGACCAGGTTGAGCTTTCAATCTTGGCCCGTTGCCTAGTCGAAGACATCAAGGTTGGCAAAGAAGTTCTAGCCGTTGCCGGTCAGGTTGTCGACACCAAGCTTGTCAACAAGCTAAAGGATGCCGGCCTTGAGGTTGTCAACGTTCGTTCAGTGCTCACCTGTGAGTCACAGACCGGCGTTTGCGCCAAGTGCTACGGAACCTCTTTGGCTACCGGTGACGCAGTTGACCTCGGTGAGGCCATCGGCATCATCGCAGCTCAGTCAATCGGTGAGCCAGGAACCCAGCTAACCATGCGTACCTTCCACACCGGTGGTGCTGCATCGAACGCTAAGAAGCAGACCATTTTGAAGTCAATCGGTGGTCAGAAGGTTCGTGTTGAGCGTCTGATCTCTTATGACATCACCCAGGGTCTAAACGGTGTTACCGACCTTCTAGAAGCTCGTGTGGGTTGGCGTCAGGCTGGCAAGGTTGCTGTAATGGCATTCTGGCCGGGCAAGGTTGACATCGTTGAGGTTCCAACCGCTTCTGGTGCTAGCAAATACGACGTCTACGTTCGTCCAATCGGTGAAGCTGCCGAAAAAGAGGCCGAAGACCTAGCAAATGCTTACTCGTTCAGCCGCACCACTTCGAAGACCTTCAAGAAGTTGTCACCGTATTCACCAATCACTTCAGTGGCTAACAAAGACGACCTTCTTGTCGAAATCGGCGAAGAAGTGAAGGCCGGCGACTACTTGGTTGACGGAACCCCGATTCCTCACGAAGTGCTAATGGTTAAGGGTGCGCGTGAAGCTGCAGCCGAAATCATCCGCGGTGTTCAGGCGATTTATGGTTCACAGGGTGTGCCTCTGCACGACAAGCACCTTGAGGTAATCGTTCGTCAGATGCTCGGCAAGGTAACAGTTATCGAAAGTGGCGACACTGAGATGCTTCCTGGTGAGATCATCGACCGCAACCGCTTCACCGCAGCTAACCGCGAGGCAGTTAAGGCCGGCAAGAAGCCAGCCTCAGCTCGTCAAGAAGTAATGGGTATGACCCGAGCTTCGTTGGCTGCCCAGTCATGGTTGTCAGCAGCTTCGTTCCAAGAGACCACCCGAGTTCTAACTCAGGCAGCTCTTGACCGTCGCGAAGACAAACTGGTTGGTCTCAAAGAGAACGTGATCATCGGAAAGCTGATTCCTGCGGGAACCGGCCTGAAGCAGTATCGCAACATCTCGGTTGAGGCAACCGAAGCAGCCAAGAACGAGAAGTATCCAAACCGAATTTGGGCAGAACCAATCGAAACCCCAGAAGCTCTTGCTGCTGACGCGTTTAGTGCGGTCAACCTGTTCTCATCAACTTCACTCGAAGCATATTCAGGCGACGAGTAAAGAATTCCATTTGACCCATCGGAGCGTCTTGCAGTAGGCTTGCATCAGCGTGTGCTAAGTAACACGCAGATGCCCTAGCTAGCGAACACGCTCCGGTGGGCCACCGAACTTTAGAAACGCCAAAATGGCGTATCAAAGCTTGCAAATTAGTAACATCCGAACAAGGAGAAGCAGTGCCAACAATTCAGCAGTTGGTCCGCAAGGGACGCACGGCAAAGGTCAGCAAGACCAAGACCCCTGCGCTTAAGGCCAGCCCACAGCGCCGCGGCGTTTGCACCCGTGTGTACACAACCACACCTAAGAAGCCGAACTCAGCGCTTCGCAAGGTTGCACGTGTCAAGCTAAGCAACGGTATCGAAGTTACCGCCTACATTCCTGGTGAGGGCCACAACCTTCAGGAGCACTCAATGGTGCTCGTGCGCGGTGGCCGTGTTAAAGACCTACCAGGTGTCCGTTACAAGATCGTCCGCGGTGCTCTAGACACCCAGGCAGTTAAAAACCGTAAACAGGCTCGTAGCCAATACGGTGCAAAGAAGGGTAAGTAATGCCTCGCAAAGGTCCAGTATCAAAGCGCCCGGTCGTAGCCGACCCAGTGTATGGCTCACCTGTGGTTTCACAGCTAGTAAACAAGATCTTGCTTGACGGCAAGAAGAGCTTGGCCGAGCAGATTGTTTATGGTGCCCTTGAGGGTGCTAAGAACAAGAGCGGCGCCGAGGCAGTTGTTTTGCTAAAGAAGGCTCTCGACAACGTGCGCCCAACCGTTGAGGTTCGCTCACGTCGTGTTGGTGGCTCGACCTACCAGGTTCCAGTTGAAGTCAAGGCACACCGTGCCAACACTTTGGCTATGC
>CAIYTL010000185.1 GCA_903929105.1 uncultured Micrococcales bacterium
AGGCACTCACACACCCAAGCTCGACGACAAAGGTCGCCTCATTTTGCCGGCCAAGTTTCGCGAAGAACTTGACGGGGGAGTCGTCATCACTCGCGGCCAAGAGAACTGCCTCGTGATTTTTAGCACTGCAGAGTTTCAAAGCGTTCTAGACGCAGCTGCCAACGCGCCACTAACTAACCGAGATGCTCGCGACTATGCCCGCGTTCTTATGTCAGGTGCCAGCACTGAGACTCCCGACAAGCAGGGTCGAGTAACTCTGCCACAGAACTTGCGCGCATATGCGTCGCTCGAAAAAGACTTAGTCGTAATCGGCGTAGGCAAGCGTGCCGAAATCTGGAACGCAGCCGCCTGGAACGAATACCTCGCAGCTCAAGAAGCCAAGTTCGCAAACCTCGACGAGGAGGTGACGCCAGGGGTGCTTTAGGCACTCGTGAACCTGCCCCTCGACCTTCACCCACTGGTTGTAGCGAACTTCCCCCTCGCTAGAAACGGTGGATGAGGATCAAGAGACAGAGGCGCGAATGCCAAAGGTCGGCAATAGTGATGACCAAAAACATTTCAGAACTTCACAAGCCGGTAGCCCTTGAGCGCACACTTGAGATTCTTGGAGCCGCCCTAGGCGAAACCGGCGCTGGCAAAGTGTTGGTTGACTGCACCTTGGGCCTCGGTGGCCACAGCGAAGCTTTTCTTGAGCGTTTCAGTGAACTCACGCTAATTGGCATCGACCGCGACCCAAGCGCCCTTGAGCTAGCTGGCAAGCGACTAGCACGTTTTGGCGACCGTGCTCGGCTAGTGCACGCGGTCTATAACGAGATTGCCGAAGTTGTCGAAGATCAGGGTTTTGATGGCGTCGACGCCGTTTTGCTTGACCTTGGAGTTTCATCGATGCAGCTTGACCAAGCTGACCGCGGTTTTGCCTACAGCTACGACGCACCGCTAGACATGCGCATGGATTCCACCACCGGCCGCACCGCAGCCGATGTGGTCAATGGCTACCCAGAGGCAGAACTAGCTCGCATCTTCAAAGACTTTGGCGAAGAGCGTTACGCCAAGGCAGTGGCTCGCAAAATCGTTGAGCAACGCAAAACTGAGCCATTCACCTCTAGCGCAACTTTGGCAACCCTGATTGCCAAGGTGATTCCGTTTATTCCTGGTAAATCAAGCGGTCACCCTGCAAAGCGTGTTTTTCAAGCCCTGCGCATCGAAGTGAACCGCGAGCTCGACGTGCTGATCGAAACCATGCCAGCTGCCATCAATGTTCTAAACCTTGACGGCCGCATCTTGATTTTGGCCTACCACTCGCTTGAAGACCGCATCGTCAAGCAAGCCATCATGGGTGCCGCTACTTCGTCAGCTCCAATCGGCTTGCCAGAGCTGCCTGAGCACGCACCAACTTTAAAACTTGTGGTCAAAGGCGCCGAAATGGCAACTGACCAAGAGATAGCAGAAAACCCCCGAGCAGCATCGGTTCGCTTGCGAGCCGCCCAAAAGATAAGAGTCGCAGCATGAGCATCGCGTATTCAACGAACACCATTCGTCGTGCCCCACGCCAGCTAAACCCAAGTCAGCCATCGTTGCGACTTGTGGTCACCGAAGGCATCAGCCGCAAGTTCTTGGGTCGCGCCACAATGCGTGCCGTAATTGTGCTCACTTTTGGCGCAGTTGCGATCATCATCGCCGGCTTGCAGCTGTCAATCATGATTCAGCAGGGTTCATATCAGCTTGCTGGCCTAAAGGGGCAGATGCGTGACCTTTCAACCACCAACCAAATTCTCGACGAGCAGGTGCGTTCACTGAGCTCAGACCAAAACCTAGCCAACGCCGCTGCCAGCCTGGGCATGGTAACCAACGCAAACCCGGTATACCTTCGCCTAAGCGACGGCAAAGTTATTGGTCACCCTACCGTTGCTGGTTCGGGCACCGGCGTTCAGATTGGCAAAAATGTTGTGCCAAACGCAGCGCTAGTTGCAACCACCACCAAAGCTGCCCTTCAAGCTTCAACCCAGGCAGCCCTTGCAGCTTCGCAGGCGGCTAAATCTGCGGCCGCAGCTTCAGCTTCGGCAGCATTGCACCCAGCTGTTTCGGCAAGCACCTCAAGTGCTGCCAAGAGTGGGGCTGCAAAATCGCAAAAAGCTAATGTCGCTGCACCAAAGCTAGTTCAGCCAGCGATAGCTTTATCTGCAAGCGGTATTCCCGTTTCGCCAACTCACTAGTCAACCTCAGGTAGGGCAAATGCGCCAAAACACGCCTAACGCGGGTCGACTCGGCGCCTTGATGGCAGCGATTTTCATAATCGCACTACTGGCTTTTGGCCGGCTGTTTTATTACCAGGTAATTGACGCCGCGAACATCGACAAGATCTCTTATAACAAGCGCGCCATTACAGTGCCGATTCACGCACTTCGCGGCGACATCATCGACTCAAACGGAGTGGTGTTGGCAACCACAGTTTTGAGATACGACGTTAACGCCGCACCCGACATCGTCACACCGATCACTCGAGTGGTGAACGGCCAGCCAACAAACTTGACGCCCGCTGACGTGGCAAATGAACTTGCCCCGCTGCTCAAAATGAAAGCCAGTGTGATTCTGCAAAAAATCACTGGCACCTCAAAATATTCGAACATCAAAAAGAAAGTTGAAGCCACCGTTTATCGACAACTGGTTGCTTTAGACATTCCGTGGTTGTTTTTCGACCCGGTGCAGGTCAGGGTTTACCCCAACGGTGCTGTGGCAGGCAACCTAATTGGGTTCTTGGGCACCGATGGCACTCCACTTGCAGGCCTAGAGCGCACCATGAACGAGTGCCTCGCCGGTGTCGATGGCAAAGAGACTTATGAACGTGGTGTTGACGGAATCAAGATTCCTTCGAGCACGGTGACCACTCAGGCTGCCCACAACGGTTCAACCGTGGTGCTCACCATTCACAACGATCTGCAATATTCAGCTCAACAGGTCATCACCAACTATGTGAAAAGCGAACGTGCCGACTGGGGCAGTGCGGTTATTGTCGAGGCCAAGACTGGCAAGATTCTGACCGCCGCCGAGTATCCGTCAGTTGACCCGAATGTGTTCTATAAGAGCAAAGCCGCCGACCGCGGTTCGCGCATTTTTCAAGCCACTTTTGAGCCGGGCTCAACCATGAAGACCGTAGCCGCAGCAACAGCAATCGATGTTGGCAAAGCCACCCCGGCCACCAGAGTTCGCGCCCCGCAAACTCTTTATTTGCCTTGGGGTGGCAGCATTAGCGACTCGCACGCCCACCCAACCCAAAAATTGACACTCACCGGTGTGCTTCGTGACTCTTCAAACACGGGTATCGTTCAGATCGCAGGCAAGGTGCCTAGCAAAACCCGTTATGACTATCTGAAAGCTTTTGGCATCGGCACGCCAACAGCCGTCAACTTCGAAGGTGAATCTGGCGGCATCATGAGCCCTTCAAGCTCTTGGGACAAACTCACAAACCTAACCACCATGTTTGGTCAGGGCTTGGCCGTTACGCCGATTCAAACCGCGTATTTTTATCAAACCATTGCTAACGGCGGCACTCGGTTGCCAGCACAGTTGGTGGCCGGATGCCAGGCTCCAGGAGGCAAGCTGGTCGCCCCAGCACTGCCAGCCCCGGTTTCGGTAATCAAGTCGACAACGGCTCGCAAAACAGTTGACATGCTCGAAAAAGTGGTTGAACAGGGTGGCATTGGTCGCACCGCTGCCATTCCAGGTTGGCGTATTGCGGGCAAGTCGGGCACCGCTCAGCTTCGCGAAGGTCACGGTTATGGCTACCTGCACGCCATCTCATTCATCGGCATGGCGCCCGCCGAAGACCCGCAATATGTTTTGGCCGTCACACTTTATAAACCTCGCACGGTGAGCAACTCGATCGGTGCGACGCCACCGTTCAAAGCCATCATGAACCAGATTTTGAGAACTTTCAGCGTGCCTTTCTCACACGGCAAATCGGCAAATATTCCAACGCAGTGGTAAGCCTGACGGGCAAATCGACTGGCTAATGGTGAAATTGAAAATATGAAAGAGCAGATTCCGCCAATCTTGCGACCTGAACATGTCAAACCGGTTCAGCTGTCAGATTTGTCGCACCAGTTTGCTCTGAAATCTTCAACCCATTTTGCGGCTGCTAACACAAACATTTCGCAGGTTGTGCTCACCGGCATCAGCATGAACACCAACGACCTGCGCCCCGGCGACCTGTTTGTTGCAATGCCAGGTCTAAAAACGCATGGCGCTCGCTTTGCTGCCAAGGCGCTCGAAAAAGGTGCTGTGGCAATCGTTACCGATTCAGCCGGCGAACACGAACTGGCAACACTGGTGGCGCAAGAGGGGCTTGGCGAAGCAATTGCTGACACACCAGTGCTTTTGCTCGAAAACCCTCGCGCACATTTGGGCGATCTTGCGGCGTTTGTTTATGGCAACCTTGGCGCGGGAATGCCGAAGCTTTTTGCCACCACTGGAACCAACGGCAAAACTTCGACAACATATCTGCTCGAAGGAATTCTTCGACAGCTCGGCGAGGTAACCGGCTTAACTTCAACTGCCGAGCGCCACATTGCCGGTGAAATCATTGTTAGCCGACTGACTACGCCCGAGTCGACCGAAATGCAGGCATTGGTTGCTCGAATGCGCGAGCGAAACGTGAGCGCTATCGCCATTGAAGTTTCAGCGCAGGCACTCAGCCAACTGCGTGTTGACGGTCTGCACTTTGACGTGGTTGGTTTCACCAATCTCAGCCACGATCACCTCGACGATTATCCTGATCTGCCCAGCTATCTCGAAGCCAAGGCCGAACTTTTCACACCGAAGCACGCAAGCCTTGGTGTCATTTGCATCGACACCGAATTTGGTTTGCGGTTAGCTGCTCAGAGCAAGATTCCCTCGGTCACCATTGCCAGCCACAAAGCTCACATTGCTCAAGCTGACTATTCAGTCGGCGTGCTTGACGAAACCCCAAAGCACACGACTTTCGAATTCTTTAATAAGAATGGCGCCCGCCTAACCTCAAGCATTCCGCTGCTTGGAGCCCACATGGTGGCAAACGCCGGCTTGGCGATTGCCATGCTGCTTGAGGCGGGTTTTGATTTTGACCGAATCGCAGCCGCCATCGCGGGTGGCATCGAAGCCTATTTGCCCGGCCGCACCGAGCGGGTTTCAGGCAACACTGGCCCAGACGTTTATGTTGATTTTGGCCACAGCCCCGACGCTTTTTTGAACACTTTGGCTGCCGTGCGAAAAGTTACCAAAGGCAAGCTGATTTTCGTCTTTGGTGCTGACGGTGACCGCGACCCTTCAAAACGACCGGCCATGGCCCAAGTTGGTGCTGAAGGTTGCGACATTTTGGTCATTACTGACCACCACCCACGATTCGAAGATCCGGCATCGATTCGTGCGGTTCTAGTGGCTTCGGCCCGCGAAGTGCGCCCCGACATGCCAATTTATGAAGTGTCGCCACCCGAAGCAGCAATTCGCCAGGCCGTTGCGTTGGCCGGCGAAGACGACGCAATTTTGTGGTGCGGCCCGGGGCACCAAGACTATCGAGACATTCGCGGTGTTCGCACACCTTATTCAGCAAGGCATGAAGCGCGCGAGGCTCTGAAAGAGCACGGCTGGTCATGATTAAACTCACACTCGCTGAGGTTGCCGAAGCCATTGGCGGGCAGCTTTTGCAGGGCGACAGCTCACTTGTTGTAACCGGTTCGGTCGAAACCGATTCACGTTTGGTAGGCGAAGGCTCACTGTTTTTTGCCAAACCGGGTGAGTTCACCGACGGTCACCTCTATGTTGCAAGAGCGGCCCAAAGCGGCGCCGTAGCCTCAGTTGTTCAACACCTGGTTGATGGCGCCGAAGGCCATGCGCAAATTTTGGTGACCGATGTAGTGGCCGCACTGGCCAAATTAGCTTCAGCTGTTTTAGCCCGGGTTCGAGCCGCCGGTGACATAAAAGTGATCGGCATTACCGGCTCAAACGGCAAAACCACCACTAAAAACCTGTTGCGGGCGATTTTGAGTCAGGTTGGCCCCACAGTTGCGCCAATCGAAAGCTATAACAACGAAGTTGGCGCACCGATTTCAGTTCTCAAAATCGATTATGCGACAAAGTTTTTGGTGGCTGAGCTTGGCGCTGGGGGCGTGGGCAGCATTCGCTATCTTGCCGAAATGATCAAGCCCGACATTGGGGTTCTGCTCAAAATTGGCCTGGCGCACGTGGGCGAATTCGGTGGCATCGAAACCACCGCCAAAATCAAGGGCGAACTTTTAGACGTCATGTCTGAACAGGCCGCTGTCGGCCAACGCAACCAACTGATAGCAAACCTTGATGATTCTGCGATTCGTGAGCTGGTGTCACAACATGCGAATTTGAATACCACTTGGTATGGCACAAACGGTGACGCACAATATCGGGCAAGCAACTTTGAAATGTCATTAGACGGCACCAGCTTTGACCTGAATTTTTCAGAGGCAACAGGCTCTGCTGAAACGGCTAGAGTGCGTCTGCAGATTCTTGGCGAACACCACATTATGAACGCTCTAGCAGCCACGGCGGTTGCCGATCTGGTTGGTGTGCCTCGCCACCAAATCGTTTCGGCGCTCGAAAACGTCGAACTTGCCGAACGTTGGCGCATGCAGGTGCTTCGCCGGGCCGATGGCATAACCGTAATCAACGACGCCTACAACGCCAGCCCCGACAGCATGAAAGCGGCGCTGCAAACTCTGGCTCAACTTGGCCGTCAAGGGCACCGCACCATTGCGGTTTTAGGCGAGATGGCCGAGCTCGGGCAGTTTTCGCGCGCCGAACACGACGCAATCGGGCGACTCGTCGTTCGCTACAACATCGACCAGTTGGTCGTGGTTGGTGAGGCGGCTCGACTGATTCACATGGGCGCAAGTCTTGAAGGTTCATATGACGGCGAATCGAAATATTTCGAGACTGCCTCCGAAGCTTTGGGCTATCTTCGTGAAAAGCTACTTGCAGGCGATATCGTGTTGGTCAAGTCGTCAAAATCGGCCAACCTGCGTTATCTGGGCGACGATTTGATGGAGGTGACAGCGTGAGAGCAATTATGACCGCGGCCGCGATCGGGCTTTTCTTTACACTGTTTGCCACACCTGGTTTCATTTGGCTGTTTCGCAAGTGGCGTTGGGGTCAGTTCATTCGTGACGATGGCCCTCAAACTCACCACACCAAGCACGGCACCCCAACTATGGGCGGCATTGTCATTATTTTGGCTTCAGTTTTGGGTTATTTTGGCGCCAACCTGTTGAATGGCGAAGAGGCAACTGCATCGGGCATGCTCGTCTTGTTTATGATGGTGGGCTTGGGTTTGGTTGGTTTTGCCGACGACTACATCAAGACCCACAAAAAGCGCAGCCTCGGTTTGTCGGGTTGGGCCAAAATGGGCGGGCAAGCTGTGGTTTCGATTGCTTTTACCTGGATGGCCTTGAGCCTGCCTGATGAGCACGGCATTAACCCGGCGTCGACGCGCATCTCGTTGTTCCGCGATTTTCCGGTCAACTTAGCTTTCGCCGACCACATTGCGGTCTGGGGTCCAATCATCGGCATTGTTCTGGTGCAGCTTTGGTTCTATTTGCTCACCTCGGGCGCTTCAAACGGCGTCAACATTGCCGACGGTCTCGATGGTTTGGCCGCGGGTTCGTCGATTATGGCAATCGGTGCTTTTGCCGTTATTGGTTTCTGGAAATTCAATCAAAACTGTTTCAACCCGCGCCACATCAGCGGTTGCTACTATGCGCGCGACCCACTAGACCTTGCCGTGGTGGCAGCCGCCATCGTCGGCGCGCTGATCGGCTTTTTGTGGTGGAACACTGCGCCAGCTCACCTCTACATGGGGGACACCGGTTCTCTAGGCCTGGGTGGAGCCTTGGCGGCACTAGCCATTACATCGCGCACCGAACTTTTGCTTTTGCCAATCGGTGGCATCTTCGTAATCGTCACCGGTTCGGTGATTTTGCAGCGCGCTTATTTCAAAATAACCAAAGGCAAACGAATCTTCTTAATGAGCCCGCTTCACCACCACTTTGAACTCAAAGGTTGGGCTGAAGTAACCGTGGTTGTGCGTTTTTGGATCATCGCCGGTCTTTCGGTGCTCGCCGGCATCGGTTTGTTCTATGCCGAATGGTTGAAGCGTTAGCAACACATGAGCACAACCAACTCGTCGCAAGACGCTATTAAGAATTTAGATGACCTCATCAGCTGGCATTCCAACTGGCGTGGGCTGCGCGTTGCCGTTTTAGGTTTGGGCGTTACTGGGTTTTCGGTTGCCGACACTTTGGCTGAACTGGGTGCCGAAGTTTTGGTGATTGCCGAGAAAGCTGAGCCTGATCAGGTCGACATCCTTGACGTACTAGGCGTTCCTCACATTATTGGCCCGCAGGTGGCCACCGAAGGCACCGAGCTGCTAAAAGCTCACAAGGCTCAGGTTCTAGTGGTTTCACCCGGAGTGCCACCAAAATCACCGATGGTAACTTGGGCGCAAGCCAACGGTTTAGCAGTGTGGGTTGACATTGAGCTGGCATGGCGGTTGCGAGACAAAACCGAAAAAGTTGCCGATTGGATTCTCGTAACGGGAACAAACGGAAAAACCACAACCACTCAGCTGGTTGAAGCAATGCTCAACGCGGGAGGGTTGCGAGCTGCAGCCGGCGGCAACATCGGCACGCCGATGCTCGACCTCATGCGCGACCCAATTGGTTACGACACCGTCGTGGTTGAACTATCAAGTTTTCAGCTGCACTATCTTTCTGTGCCTACTTCGACCGGCATGCTTTCTGCGCCTACTTCGACCGACACTGCGGTTTCAACGGCCATTGGCATTGCGGCTCCAGGTCAGATCGTTCCATTGGCGAGCGTCTGCCTGAACATCGACGACGACCACCTCGACTGGCACGGCAGCTTTGACGCTTATGAATCGACCAAGGCCAAAGTTTATGAAAACACTTTGGTGGCGTGCGTCTATAACGTGCAAGATTCGCGAACCGAAGCAATGGTCGAAAACGCCGACGTTACCGAAGGCGCACGAGCCATCGGTTTTACCCTTGGTGCACCAAGCTTGAGTCAGGTTGGCTATGTTGAAGAGATTTTGGCAGATCGGGCTTTTCTAGAAGACCGCAAAAACGCGGCTCTCGAAATAGCCACGATAGCCGACATTGAAAACATCGGTGTGGTTACACCTCACCTGCTTGCGAACGTAGCTGCGGCGACTGCACTGGCTCGTGCCGCAGGCGTTGAACCATTCGCAATTCGCGAAGCCATTCGAGGTTTCAGACTCGACTCGCATCGCATCGAGCTGGTGGGTGAGTGGGGTGGAATCCGCTGGTTCGACGATTCTAAAGCCACTAACCCGCACGCCGCCGCCGCATCTTTAGCATCATTTGACAACGTGATTTGGGTGGTTGGCGGTCTGCTTAAAGGCGTCGACATTCAGCCTTTAGTGCAGCGTTTTAAATCTAAACTTCGAGGGGCAATCGTGATTGGCGTCGATCAGCAACCGGTGCTTGAAGCCTTTGCTTCGGCCGCCCCAAACCTGCCGATTTTGGCAATTGACGCTGGTTCAGAAAAATCTGCTGAAAATGCCACACGTGTGATGCGCGAGGCAGCCAGCCAGGCCCAAGACTGGGCAATCGAAGGCGATGTCGTGTTGCTTGCGCCCGCAGCTGCATCGATGGACCAGTTCGTTGATTACGCCGACCGCGGCCAAGCTTTTGCCGAAGCTGCCAAGTGGGTGAACCGCTAATGGCAAGAATTCGTGCGCCAAAGCCAAACGGCTTCAAACGTTTTAACCTGCTCGGCATCGTGTCACGCATTTTTGGGCACCAGTCAAGCAACTTCTATTGGCTTTTCGGAACCTCAATGTTCATTGTGGTTTTCGGCATGGTCATGGTGCTTTCAAGCTCATCGGTCGACTCGCTAACTACCTACAACAACCCTTACTACGTGTTTTTTAGGCAGTTGGGCTTCGGTGCGATCGGGTTCGCAGGGTTGATTTTTATTTCGATTTTGCCGCTCGACAAAATCATGTTCTGGGGTCGAATCTTCTTTGTTGGTGGCTTGGCCTCGCAGCTGTTGGTGTTTAGCCCGCTGGGTGTTTCAGTTGGTGGTAACCGAAACTGGATCAAAATTCTGGGCCTAACATTTCAGCCTTCAGAGTTCATCAAACTTGGTTTGATTTTGGTGCTCGCCGAACGATTGGCAAAGCAAGAGTTTCGCATCTATGACATTCGAGAGTTTCTATATAGAAGCTGGTTCTGGATCGTTGCGCCGGCCGTGGTTCTTGTCGTTTTGGGTAACGACCTCGGCACCACGCTCATCATTGCTCTGATTGCGTTCGGCGTTACTTGGATGACCGGAATTCAGACTAAGCACCTGCGGGGCGTTGCAGCGATTGCTGTTGTGGCGGTGTTTTTTATGATTCAGTTCGGTGCTTCGCGTTCGGGCCGAATCAACGCTTGGATCGCTCAGGGCAGCGATGACTCGTCGACTTATGCCTGGCAATCTCAGCACGGCATTTGGGCACTGGCAGCGGGCAGTTTTACAGGTGTCGGTCTGGGCAACTCTAAGCTCAAATGGTCGTGGATTCCCGAGGTCGACAACGACTACATTTTTGCCATTATCGGCGAAGAAACCGGGTTGATTGGTGCTGCGATTACCATTTTGCTTTTTGTAACCTTGGTCATTTTGATTCGTCGCACTGTATTGCGCGCTCACAACTCTTACATTCGCAACGCAAGCGTGGGCATCATGATCTGGATCGGTTTTCAGAGCCTCATCAACGTTTCGGTAGTGGTTCAGAACTTGCCGGTGCTCGGTGTTCCGCTGCCACTGATTTCTTCAGGTGGTTCATCGCTGATTTCGGCAATGCTGGCCATCGGTGTGATGTTGGCATTTGAGCGCCACATGCATCAAGAAGAGCTACAGGGCGGGCAAAAAATCACTCCGTTGGAACGTGCCAGAAATCGCCGAATGGCACGCCGATGACCCGATTTTTATTAGCGGGCGGTGGCACTGCAGGCCACGTCAACCCAATGCTGGCGCTAGCCGATGCGATTAAGCACGACGATTTCGAGCACCGTATTTGGGCTTTGGGCACTGCCGAAGGCCTTGAGGCGCGCTTGGTCCCTGAGCGGGGCTATAACTTGCTCACTGTGCCGCGCTTGCCTTTTCCGCGGCGCCTAAACTCTTATGCCTTTGGTTTTTTGGGCAAATTTTTTGCAGCGGTCAAGCTGGTCGAGGGCTATTTGGTCGAGCACCGAATCGAGGTGGTGGTCGGCTTTGGTGGTTATGCCAGTGCGCCAGCCTATTTGGCTGCCAGACGCAGGGGAGTGCCGTTTGTGGTGCATGAGGCCAATGCACTGCCAGGCATGGCTAACCGCTGGGGCGCAAGATTTGCGGCTGCTGTTGCTGTGGCTTTTCACAACACAAAAATCAAGAATGCGGTTTTTGTGGGAATGCCTTTGCGTCACGAAATCGAAGTCTTGGCCGGCAAGCCGGCAACAGCCGAGAATCGGGCGGCCGCTCGCACACATTTTGGTTTGAGTGGCGACGTGCCAACGCTGCTTGTTACTGGCGGATCTCTTGGCGCTAGAAGCATCAACGACGCCATCGAGGAATCGCGCAACTTATTTTCAGCCGCGGGCATTCAAGTTCTGCACATTGTTGGCGATCGTTCACCGCTCGAGCCTGTGGCGACTAAAGATTATGTTCGCCTGGCTTATTGCAGCGAAATGAACCTTGCTATTGAAGCTGCCGACTTTGCGGTTGCACGCGCAGGTGCTTCAACCGTGAGCGAATTCGCGGCCGTCGGCTTGCCAGCATGTTACGTGCCATACCCGGTGGGTAACGGCGAACAAAAGTTCAACGTTGTCGACCTGGTCAGCGCTGGCGGCTCGGTGGTTTGCGCCGACGCCGATTTTTCAGCCAAATACGTTTCAGAAATTCTGATTCCCACAGTTTCAAACACCCGCCAACTGAAAGCCATGGCTGTCATCGCTAAAAAAACCGGCGTTGCCGACGGTGCTCATCGACTATTAGAAATGGTCAAGCGAGTTGCAACGGGCGCCGGCGAAGGCGTGGCGTAATCTAGCCATGAGCATTTTTTAAGGACTCCACATGATCAAGCCAGATTTTTCTCAGCCGGTGCCAGCCGACCTCGGCAAAGTGCACTTTATTGGCATTGGCGGCTCTGGCATGAGTGGCATCGCCCGCATTTTGCTGGGCATGGGCCACAAAGTTACCGGCAGCGACCTTCGAGACACTTCAAACGTGGCTGCGTTGCGCGAGCTCGGGGCTGAAATCTTTATTGGGCACGACGCCGCCCACCTGGGTAACCCCGACACCGTTGTTGTGACTTCGGCGCTTTGGCCGACAAACCCCGAATACCTGCTTGCTAAAGAGCGCGGAATTCCGGTGATTCACCGTTCACAGGCCTTGGCCTATCTGACAACTAAAAAACGCCTAATCGCTGTTGCTGGTGCGCACGGCAAAACCACGAGCACCGGAATGATCATCACCGCATTGCTAGAGCTTGGCGATGACCCCAGCTTCGTTAACGGCGGTGTGATTGCTTCTTTGGGCGCGAGTTCGGGCAGTGGGCAATCTGACCTTTTTGTCATTGAAGCAGACGAATCAGACGGCTCATTTTTGCACTATGACACGGCAATTGCGTTGATCACCAATGTTGATGCCGACCATCTTGATCACTACGGCAGCATCGAGGCTTTCGACGCTGAGTTTGCCAAGTTTGCCAATGGTGCCAAAGAATTCATCGCGATTAACAGCGATGACCCCGGTGCGGTTCGGGTGGCTAAGCTTTTGCCGGGCAAGCACGTTATTCGATTTGGTGATGCGGCCGATGCGCAGCTTCGCCTGCACTCGGTAGATGCGAGCGGTGCCCAAGTTTCGTTCGCCATCGACTTTGAAGGCCAGACCCTGCGGGCAACATTGAAGGTCGCCGGCTATCACAACGCAATCAACGCAACCGGGGCCCTCGCGGTGCTCACGGGGCTCGGCTATGACGCTGCAGACGCATTGGCTGCTATCGCCCGTTTTGGTGGCACTGAGCGCCGTTTTGAGTTGCACGGTGAGCGTCGCGGTGTAAAAGTTTATGACGATTTCGCTCACCACCCAACCGAGGTTTCGGCAGCTTTGGCTGGCGCTCGTGCGGTTGTTGGCGAACACAAGCTCATCACGGTTTTTCAACCTCACCTTTATAGTCGCACCCGCCTGATGGCAAAAGAGTTTGCTGCCGCGTTGGCTGCCAGCGATGAGGTTGTTGTGCTCGATATTTATGCCGCGCGTGAAGATCCTGAGCCTGGCGTAACCGGCGCTTTGGTCTCAAATGCGTTCGCAAACCAAGCGCAGGTTCACTATGTTGAAAAATGGGATGACGCCCCAGCAGTGGCTGCCAGCCTCGCCGGCGAGGGCGACTTCATTGTGACTATGGGCTGTGGCGATGTGTATCGCATGGTTCCAGCTTTGCTTGAGGCGTTAGAGAAATAAGTTTTGAAGAAACCACCTTCACGCGCCAACCTGAATGCAGATAAAAAACCGGTTAAATCGGCTGCTCAGGTTCGCGCTCTGCGACCACCGAGTGAATCCGGTGAGGCTAAGGCTCCGGCAAAAAAGAAGGCAAGCGGCGTCGCATCACGACTAAAGCCAGTGGTCGCAACCCCAGCGCGCAAAAAGTCGAGCCCAAACCAGATCACTCGCGAGCAACTTAGAGCTGAACGTGAGCGCCTGCTATTGGTGCGTGCAAGCAGCCGCTCGTCTAAACGCAATTCGTTGCGGCAGGTAAACCGCGAGGCCAAGCGGTTTGGCCGCAATCGCAGGCGAATCAGGGCATTTCGCATTGCCACGGTTTCGGCTTTTGCCGCGTTGATTGTGCTCGTGCTGGCCTCGCTTTTCACGCCACTGTTGGCTGTGCAAAAAATCGAAGTTTCGGGTCTAAAGCGAATTTCCAGCAGTGAAATCTTGGCGGCTGTGGCGCCTCAGATCGGTGTGCCTTTGACCATGGTTAGCACTGACAAAATCGCTGCTGAGCTGGCCAACTTTAAGTTGATCGAGAGCTTTTCGACTGTGGCCCTGCCGCCTCACACCTTGCAGTTGCGCATAATTGAGCGCCAGCCGGTTTGCATTGTGACTGTTGCTGGCGTTAACCACCTTTATGACGTTGCCGGTGTTGAACTTGGGCAAGCAACCGCTAAAGATCGCTACCCGGTGGTTTCAATCAGTGGCTCGCCGCGCAATAGCAAGAATTATGCCGACGCCATTCAGGTGCTGCTGTCGTTGCCGGTTGAACTGGTGCATCGAGTTGATGTGGTTGAGGCTCGCTCGCAAGACAACGTTTTGATTCAGCTCAAGGGCTTAGCGGGGCAGCAGATCATTTGGGGCGACTCTTCGAGGTCGGCGCTCAAAGCTAAAGTTTTGGCCTCGTTGATTAAGCACGTGCGCCGAAGCCAGGTGGCAACCATCGACGTTTCAGCGCCGACTGCGCCGGTAGTTCGCTACGGCAACTAACGACCTTAAAGCTTCAGTTGAAGCCTGATTGCGACACACCCAAGCGCTTAGCAACTAATTGCCTCACGTCGTTTTACCTTCATGTCGAATAGTTGAAAAGCGACAAACACTAACGTTCAGGTTGATGTTTAAGCTTTTTACACGATGCTCGGAGGAACCGTGAACACAGTGCCAGCAGCAGGCAGCTTCAGCCGCCAGGTAGTCATCAAAGTCGTCGGCGTCGGCGGCGGCGGCGTCAATGCAGTGAACCGCATGCTTGATGCGGGCATGCGCGGCGTTGAGTACATCGCGCTAAACACTGACGCTCAGCAGTTGCTGCTAAGCCAAGCTCACGTAAAACTCGACATTGGTCGTGAAATCACTCACGGTCTTGGTGCGGGTGCCGACCCAGAGGTTGGCCGCCGAGCAGCCGAAGACCACGAAGACGAGATCGAAGCACTGCTCAAAGGTGCTGACATGGTGTTTATCACTGCAGGCGAAGGTGGCGGCACCGGCACTGGCGCAGCGCCAATCGTTGCCAAAATCTCAAAGCGCCTCGGTGCGCTAACTGTTGGTGTGGTAACCCGCCCGTTCAACTTTGAAGGCAAGCGCCGTGCCGAGCAGGCCGAAAAAGGCATCGAAAACCTGCGCGCCGAAGTTGACGCACTAATCGTTGTTCCAAACCAGCGTTTGCTCGAAATGCAAGACAAAAACGTGGGTTTCGTTGAGGCGTTCGGCATTGCCGACACCGTTCTTCGTGCCGGCGTTCAGGGCATCACCGACCTAATCATCACTCCTGGACTAATGAACACCGACTTCAACGACGTCAAGTCAGTGCTTCAGGGCTCGGGCTCGGCAATCATGGGCATCGGTGTTGCTAAAGGCGAAGACCGCGCCATTCGCGCCGCCGAGCAGGCGGTGACCAGCCAACTGCTTGAAAGCACCATCGATGGCGCCAACGGCGTGTTGCTTCAGATTCAAGGCCCTTCAGACATCGGCCTGCTCGAGATGGACCAAGCAGCAACTTTGGTTAAAGAAGCCGTTGCCGACGGCGCAACCATCATCGTTGGCACAACCATCGATGACACTTTGGGCGACGAAGTTCGTGTGATCGTAATCGCCGCCGGTTTTGACGCAGTAGCCGTTCGCAGCTCAGACAGCCCTCGTCGCAGCCCGTTCGCTGCTGGCTCACCGCTCGACGCTTTCACCTCAGCAGCGTCAACATCTTCTTATGCCAAGCCGAGCTTTGCAACAGCCAGCGCGGTGGCAGCCTCAGCAGATGCTGCCGAGTCAATCGAAGGTTTAGACCCAGTGGTTGAAGGCCAAGATGAGGCCAAGCCGGTTTCGGCTGCCGACGTGCTAAGCGCCGAGGCTCACCCCGCCACCAAGCCGACGCAACAAGTCTTTGGCGATGACCTTGACCTTCCTGACTTCTTGCTCAACTAGCGGTTTAGCCGAACGCTACGCTGCGGCTCTTCAGAATATTGCTGAAGCCGAGCAAGAAGCCAAGGTCGATGCGGGTTCAACCAAGCTAATCGTTGTTTCAAAAACCCACCCTGCAGATTTGGTGCTTGAACTGCTTCAACTCGGGGCAACCAACTTTGGCGAGAATCGAGACCAAGAAGCCGGGCCAAAGGCTGCGTCGGTGAATGAAAGCATCGCTCAGGCAAGAGCCAACCAGCAGTGGAATGGCCCCGACGCTAAGTGGCACTTTATTGGGCAGCTTCAGTCAAACAAGGTCAAGTCGGTTTTGCGATACGCAAGTTCGATTCATTCACTCGACCGACCGAGTCTGCTAAAAGCGCTCATCAAAGAATTGGCAAACCAGCCGGCAACCAAACCATTGCCCGTGTTTATTGAGCTGAACCTCACCGGGCAGCCTGAGCGCGGCGGAATCTTGCCTGAAAACCTGATC
This sequence comes from uncultured Micrococcales bacterium, assembly GCA_903929105.1. GTDB lineage: Bacteria > Actinomycetota > Actinomycetes > Actinomycetales > Microbacteriaceae > Rhodoluna. Next base: position 16,436 of record CAIYTL010000185.1, read on the forward strand.
GAGTTTGCAACCCAAGTTCTAGAGCAGAACACCTTGAAACTTGAAGGCGTCATGGGCGTTGCCGGTTTAGACGTTGAACCAGCTTTTGATTTTGACCGCATTCGAAAATCTAGTGAAGCACTACAAACTTTGGCACCCGAAGCAAAGTTCATCTCTGCAGGCATGTCGAACGACTACCAAATCGCAATTCGACACGGCGCGACACACGTTCGCATTGGCACGTCAATCACGGGCAAACGCGAATATTCGGTTTAATCTAGCGATATTAAAGCTTTTAATCCGATTTATAGGAGCACCACATGTCAGTAGTGTCATTTGCCAAGAACTTCTTCGGTATCGAGGAGGGTCAGCACGACGAACTACCAACCCGTGAGGCCATTCCCATCTCAAGCCGACAGGCATTCCGCCCAGCTGCAGTTCAAAAAAACAAAAAAGCGCAGGTCTATGAAATGAACGAAATCTTCACAATCGATGTGAGTTCATACCAGGGCGACGCAGCTCGCATTGGCTCGGAGTACCGCGACGGCAAGACTGTTATCGCCAACCTAGGCGAAATGACCGCTACCGAAGCACGCCGAGTAATCGACTTCATCATGGGTCTAACTTTTGCGCTCGACGGCGAAGCTCGTCGCGTAACCGAAAAGGTTTACCTTTTGGCTCACGCCGGTGTTGCAATCGAAGGCGAATCTTCGGCTGAAACTAACAACGAGGCCGACGCACTCTTTATTCGCCCATAATCGTGCTGCTAATCGGCTTAGCGCTCTGGTGGGCGCTGCGAGTCTACAGTTTGGTTTTAGTTGCTCGAATAATTCTTGATTGGGTTAGGGCCTACAACCCGTCGTGGCGGCCATCGGGGCCCCTATTTGTAGCCGCTGGGGTTCTTTATGCGCTCACCGATTGGGCTTTGAGGCTGGTTCGCAGGGTGATACCGCCACTGCGATTAGGGCCAATCGCCTTAGACCTCGGCGCGATCGTTTTGTTCTTTGCCATCGGGCTGCTTCAGACGCTCATCAGCAATTTTCTGCTCTAAGGTTTGATTTTGGGTTAAACTAAAACCCAAATGCCTTTTCGGCTATGCGAATCGAAAGTAGAGCAAAATGCCATTGACTCCCGAAGACGTTGTCAACAAGCGATTTCAACCAACGAAGTTTCGTGAAGGTTATGACCAAGACGAAGTTGATGACTTTCTTGACGAAATCGTAGTTGAGCTTCGCCGTCTGAACCAAGACAACGAAGACCTTCGCCAGCGCCTACTTGCTTCAGAGGGTCGCATTTCAGAGCTTCAGCGCACCGGCGCAGGAATGGCCGGTCAACTCGGATCAGCGCCATCAGTGCCCGTTGCAACCCCGGTTCCGGCATTCAGCGCTTTTCCTGAGGCAACCAGTGACCCTAGCGGCCTAGACTCAGGCAACAACACCAACAACCTACTTCAGCTAGCTCGCAAGTTGCACGACGAGCACGTTCGTGAAGGTCTTTCAAAGCGCGACTCGCTCATTGCCGAAGGTCACGCCACCGCGGCTCGTTTGGTTCGCGAGGCCGAGGCCCAGCACCGCGCCGACTTCAGCAACCTCGAGCGCGAAAAGGCACTGGTCGAGCACGCCATTCAAGAACTCAAGAGCTTCGAGCGCGAGTACCGCGCCAAGCTCAAGAACTACATTCAGGAACAACTCGACGACCTCGAGCAAACCGGTTTCACAGCAAACCCGGGCGCTAACCCAGCCACTGGCACCAACCCAGCAATCACCTCTGGCTTTAGCAACCCAACCGGTAGCTACAACCTTGGCCTCTAGGCCTTAGGCTGCCGCACGTGTCAACGCCGCTAGCTTCACCGCGCCGTTCGCTCTGGTTCTTTAGCTTCGCCGCAATTATTGTTTTGGTCGACCAAACCTCCAAAGCGCTGGTACTAGCTAACCTTCAACCTGGTCGCTATTACGACGTGCTTGGCCCGGCGCTTCGCTGGTATCTGGTGCGAAACGACTCAGCAGCTTTCTCACTGGGCGGGGGAGTGACCTGGGTCTTCACCTTGTTCTCTGCGCTTGCAGCGCTTGCCGTAATTTGGGCTAGTCAAAAAGCTCAAACCCGCTCTTGGGCGATTTCAGCTGGAGTGCTGTTAGGCGGCATTTTAGGCAACCTGATTGACCGTGTTAGCCGCGAGCCGGGGTTTCCAAACGGCCACGTGATCGACTTTATTTCGTTGCCGCTGAACTTTGCCATTTTTAATCTCGCTGAC
>CAIYTL010000186.1 GCA_903929105.1 uncultured Micrococcales bacterium
AAAACGTGCACCCTGACCGCATTAAAGCGGTTCAAGATGCCGTAGCCAAGCTTGGCTATAAGAAGCACCGTGCAGCTAGTTCGCTGGCATCAGGGCGAACCGGTTTGATTGCCGTCGTGATCGATGACGACCTTTCTATTTTTAGTGACCCTTTTTGGGCGACGGTTACTTCGGGCATCAGTCGAGTACTTATGGAGAACGACTTGCAGACTCTGCTCATGGTGGCCAATCTTGACTCGCTAGATGGTCCAGTTGCGCACTCACTGCAGGGCGGCGAAGTTGACGGCGCGATTTTCTTTCAGCTGCACAAAGACGGTTTGGTTAAGCGACTAGTAAAACAGCGCCTGCCAATGGTTATTACCGGCACACCTCACACCTCAAACGACTTTGTGTTTGTTGACACCGACAACTTTGGCGGCGCACACGAAGCGACCAATCACCTGTTCTCGAGGGGCTGCAGCCAAGTTGCGATCATCACCGGCGACATCGAGACCACCGCTGGTCGCCAGCGACTAGACGGTTATAACCAGGCCTATCGCAAATCTGGCCATGTGCCCAGCAAACACCTAATCGCTGAAGGTGACTACTCATTTGAGAGCGGAAAAGCTGCGATGATGCGACTGCTAGATCAAGTCGAAGGATTAGACGGTGTCTTCGCCTGCAACGACGTTATGGCGCTCGGAGCAATTGCAGCAATTGAAGAGGCTGGCAAGAGCGTGCCTGAGCATGTGAAAGTCGTGGGATTCGATGACTCGCTCTTGGCTCAAACCTCAAGGCCGCCACTGACTAGCGTTCGCCAAGACATCGTCGCCCTAGGTGAAGCTGCGGCAAACTTGATGATCGCTCAGTTGCGAGGCGAAGCGGTTGAGCCGTGCATTTTGAGCACCGAACTTGTGGTGCGCGAGTCGGCCTAAGGCAAGACTTGGGCGCTCGCCGCAGGTTTGAACTTTATAACGTTTATAACGATATGGTGAAACCGCTTTCACCAATCAGTGCAAAATAACTACACTTAAGCAATACGCGTGTGCGCGCGTAAAAGAAATGTCTTTGAAAGGACGACCGTGCGCGCTATTTTTCGCATCATCACTGCCACTTCAATTCTTGCCGCTTCGCTAGTAAGCCTGCAGCCTGCCTCAGCAGACCCAACCTGGATCTCGGGCATTTCATGGACTAACCTCAACGTTAAATCAGAGCCGGGCGTTTTCGAACGTTACAAGCGCGAATTTGATGCGAACTCAGTTCTACAGACTCAAAGCGAAACTCAGCACAACCAAGCCTGGGTGCGAACAGACCGAAACAGCGTGACCGTTACCTACACGGGCACCTCGGCAAATGCGAATCACCTGGTTCGCTTCAACCTCGATGGCGACGAACCATTCACCTATACAACTGACAACACAGTTGTATCAGCTGCAGACCTAACCACATTGCCTGCGGCCCTTGACGTGCTAACTGACAGTGACGGCAACGCTGCTGTGACCATGATCCTCACAGAAGCCAACCCCGCAAACCGCGCTGATGACGTTTTGCGTGCGGGCATCAGCGACGGCACGAACAACATTGGCAACATGGTGATGCTGTTTGAGCCAGCCGGATACTATCCGGTAATCAAACTTGTCGGAACCGGCACCGGCCCTGAGGCTACCTGCAACACCTTGCACCCATTTGAATGCAACGACAGCGACCTAAAAGAAGAGACCTGGGCCTGGTCTGTGTTTAAAAAAGACTGGTTGCCTGAATATTCACAGGTTTATGTCAAGTCTTATGTAGCCGGTTCAAAGATCACACTTCTATATAAGGTGACCGACATTTGGGGCACTCCGATTGCCTCAAAACCAATCACATTGAACCCCGACTCAGGCTGCCGTCTTTGCAAATTTGCCAACTTTATGAGCACAAAAAAGACCAACTCTAGAGGCTACGTTGGCTTCACGTTGCAAAACACCAACAAAGTGAAAGAAGTTGCCGCAAACTCATTCACAAACACCGACACCAAAACCAAAGAGCACGGCTTCGTAGCCTTCGCGTTGCTGCCGACCTCGAACGAACTGCAAGAGTCGATTGACGAGTTCTGGCCGCAGCTGGTTACAGACGTTAACATCAAGTCGCAGGCAACAGTGATCGGAACCCTGAATCGCGGTGGAATCACTGCAGATGGCAACGGAAACGTTTTGATTGGCTCTGGTTCTGACCTGCAGGTTAACCCGCCGCTCGTTATTGATGAAGCAGACAACGCTCTCACTGACACCAACATCATCAATCTGAGCATTAGTTACCTAAAGAACTCGATTCCTATCGCGCTTTATGCTCCTGACATCAAGGTGACTGCCAACAACGGCGGTGTATCAGGCTTGATTCTGCCAGCTACCCCAGCATCAACATATGCTTCGGCCTCTGCACAGAAAAACACATATGCCTTTGGATACACCTACCCACAGCAGATAGCGCTAACTTGTACTCGCCCTGGCACCACTACTTTCACCATTGCCACGGGCTCAATCAAGCACACCTACGACATGGATTGTGTGTTGCCTCCTCACGCGGCTAGCCGCGTGATCCCCGTAGCAAATGGTCAGGTAGCGATTCCATCGGCAACAACCACTGCGCAGTTCAAGGTTGCAGACCGATTTGGAAACGGCATTGCCGGTGTAGCAGTGAACGTGACCACTAGTGGCAACGGCACCATCACTGGCACGACAAGCTTCGTCAGCAACGCTGCGGGCATCGTTTCGGTTCCGGTGTCAGCCAGTGTCGCTGGCGATCAGACACTAACCGCCACAGCAACCGATGAGCTCGCAACCTTTACCTCAGCGACTATGAACACAACGGTTCGTTGGGGCGCAAAGTTGGCCACAGCTACTGGTGCAAAGGGCGCTGCCAAGATCACCGTCTTGAATGCCAAAGGATTGGCAGTGACAGTAACCGAGGGCAAAACTAAGGTTGCAACGTTCAAACCAAGCAAGACAAACATTGTGCAGTCACTCAAGCTCACCAAGGGCGTTCACAAACTCACCGTTAAAATCGGCAGCACCTCGTGGCTGTTCTCGGTGACTGTTTCATAGCAGTAACAGCAAAACCTTTTGGAATAGGTGAAAGTTGGGCAAGGCTGAAAAGCCTTGCCCAACTTCTTTTAACCTATAGGCAACCCAACAACAGACATCACTTTGCATCAGCCCGTTACAATACAACAAAGCCATTGACCAGGAGTCATTTTGAAGAAGTTTTTGAATGATGTTGCCAAGAAACTCGCTGCGGTAGCCGCCGCGGGGGCAGTCATTTTGGCGTCATCTGGAATCTGGCTAACCTTTATAGCAACCCCGGCTCGCGCCTCGACAGCTGGCGCTGACGTGAGCCTAATGCCCGAATACACTCCGGGCGGTTCGGGAGGCCATTCACCCTTAGAACTTGGCACAAGAGTTTCTAGCGATAGTGCTGGTTGGGTGACTTCGGTTAGGTTCTTCAAATACGCCGAAGATACTTCAGTGCATACCGCACACATATGGGCACAAGACGGAACGCTGCTTGGCGAGCAGGCATTCACCAACGAGACGGCCTCTGGCTGGCAAGCCCAAGCCCTTGATACGCCGGTAGCGATTTCGGCTGGAACCCAGTTCACTGTGTCAATTTATTCGAGCGATTATTGGTTTGCCGGCAACAATTTTCCAAATCCTACCGCAGGCCCTTTGACGGTAATCAATGGCTATTACAAGTACACCGACTATTCGGATTTTCCGGCGCAGACAGTAGGCACAAACTACGCAGTCGACTTCAACTTCAGCTTCAACGATTACCTAGCGGCTGGTCCGCTGAGCGACACCGGGGCGATGAAGCTGACCATCAAGACCGACAACCCCGCAGAAACTTTTACCGCGCCGCTTCAGGGGACCGTTGACAATATTTCGATTGATTGGGGCGATGGTTCGCCAATCCAAGGTCCAATTAACGTCGCAAACTGGGTTACGCACGCCTATGCAAGCCCTGGGGTTTACCACGTGACAATCGATGGCACCACTCTTTCGCAATGGGGTTCATACAGCTACTCTGCAGGGCCACTGGTATCGGTCGATTCGTTTGGAACGCTCGGAACTACCGCGTATCCTTATGGTTTCGAAGATGCGCAAAAACTGGTTTCAATGCCATCTTCATTGCCCCCAGGTGTTACCGACGTGCAGTACATGTTGGCTGCCGATCGCCACTTTAACCAGGATATTTCTAACTGGAATGTTTCAAGTGTGACGAATATGGAGGGCTTGTTCTATGGAACCGAGAGCTTTAACGCTCCGCTAGATTCTTGGGATGTTTCAAATGTGAACACGATGCGGGTGACGTTCGCTGGGTCGAAATTCAACAAGACCCTTGAGCACTGGAACCCTAGCAAAGTTGAAAATTTTTCATCAACTTTTGCTGGGTCGAAATTCAATCAACCCATTGGTAGTTGGAACACTTCATCAGCCACCGATATGTCAGGAATGTTTGAAGGCAACTGGGTTTTCAACCAAAATATCAGCAACTGGGACACCCACAATGTAACCAACATGCTTCGCATGTTTTCGGGCGTTTTCAATAACGGTAGTGCCACAAACGATCAGGCTAACCCGCTGCTAACCAATGGCAATAAGTGGAACGTATCTAAAGTTCAGAACTTCGGTGGTCTGTTCGCAAACAAGCCATTCAACCAAGACATTTCAAACTGGGATGTCTCGGGCGGAACTGATTTTCAAGGAATGTTTGACAGCAACCAAATATTTGATCAGGACCTTTCGAACTGGAACCCTTCGTCTGCCGTTAGTTTGCAATACATGTTTTCAAACTCTGTGTTCAATAACGGGGGTAAACCGTTTGTCGCAGACT
>CAIYTL010000187.1 GCA_903929105.1 uncultured Micrococcales bacterium
CAGTTATCCACAGACTTATCAACAGTGTTAATAATTAAATTATTTAGAAATAACTCGTTGATTTAGTGAAATCTAAACCTATTTATTGCTGCTGACCTTTAATTCGGTCGATGATCTCTGACACCTGGTTATAGACATAGTGTCTTTCGCGCATCATTTCAGAGACTTTTTTGCAGGCATACATGACGGTGGTGTGGTCTCGGCCAAAAAGCTCGCCAATCTTAGGCAACGAAAGGTCGGTCATTTCGCGACACAAGTACATAGCGATCTGGCGGGCCATGGCAATCGCTTTGATGCGCGATGAACCGTTGATGTCTTCTTTAGAAAGTTGGTAATAGCGACAAACCGCCTCATTGATTTCGGCCGGTGTTGTCACTTTAGATTCACCTAGTGGCACAAGGTCTTTAAGAACAGTTTTAGCCGTGGCCATGTCAACGTTGTGCCGGTTCAGGTTCGCGTAGGCAATTAGGCGAATCAACGTGCCTTCAAGCTCTCGAACGTTTGATGCCACGCGAGCGGCTACGTATTCGAGAATTTCTTGGTCAATTCGCACTTTCTCGTTTTCGGCCTTCTTGCGAAGAATCGCGATGCGAGTTTCGAGCTCGGGCGCCTGAATGTCAGTCTTTAGGCCCCACTCAAACCTAGAGACCATTCGAACCTCGAAACCGTTGAGGTCACTCGGCTGCTTGTCGCTAGTGATAACCAACTGTTTGTTGTGTTCGTGAAGGGCGTTGAAAGTTTGAAAGAAAGCTTCTTGAGTCTGATCTTTGCCTTGCAAGAACTGAATGTCGTCAATTAGCAGAATGTCGATCTCGCGATAGCGCGACTGGAATTCTTTTTGGGTGTTGTTTTGAATCGAGTTGATGAAGTCGTTGGTGAATTCTTCGCTCGAAACGTAACGCACCTTGATTCGCGGATACATCGAAATTGCATAGTGGCCGATCGCGTGCAAAAGGTGAGTCTTGCCCAGGCCCGAGGATCCATAAATGAATAGGGGGTTATAAGCCTTAGCTGGTGACTCCGCAACAGCAAATGCGGCCGCGTGAGCAAAACGGTTTGAACCACCGGTAACGAAGTTGTCGAATGTGTACCTCGGGTTTAGACGAGTATCGAAACCGCCGGCTGCGTTTGATCGGTCTGCACGGCCGTAGGTTTCTATCGGGCTGTTAGCAGAAGCCACTGGCGTGCTATCTGCAGGCGCAGCAGACTCGCTGACATTAAGGGCCAGACTCGACTGAATTTCTGGGTTGATCACGGTGGCGAAATTTACCGGGTGTCGGGCGTCGTCACTGTAGTTCATGTGCTCGGTGATCAGCGCCCGCATGCTTTGGTCAAGCATGGTTCTGGTGAACTCGTTTGGCACCTCAAGATAGAGGGTCTGCTCAATGATTCCTTTGGGAACAACGAGAGACAAGAAACCCATGTTTGATGGAGTCATGCGGTCATCGTTGCCGAGGCGGTTGACGAGGTCTAGCCACAGGGGCTGCACGTCAATTTCGCCGCTCATTCAATCACCTTAGGTATGTATCAAAGTTTGGATTTATGCAAGTTTTGCACAAGTTATGCACTTGTGGATAGTCTGTGGATAACTCCTAGAACTCGCAAAGTATCAGCAGACATTTCAAGTCAAGGTAATGATTCAACCTAAAAGTTATACACAATTGCAAATTTTGTCAGCGTGTCGAAATTAACGATTTGAAAAACTCATGGAAGAATCTCGACGAGTTTTTCGAGTCAGACTTGACCAACAGGGCCTTAAGGGCGTAGGTTTAACAGGTTGCTCTGCACAGGAACTGCCGAGCGCATCGCGATCTTCATAGATCTGCGGCTTCACCTGAGTTCTAAAAACACAAATCTTTGGAGTGAACCCCCATGACCAAGCGCACTTTTCAGCCAAACAACCGCCGTCGCGCCAAGACTCACGGCTTTCGTCTTCGCATGTCGACTCGTGCCGGCCGCGCCATTTTGGCAGCACGCCGCCGCAAGGGTCGCTCAGAGCTGTCAGCCTAACCAGTAGCAATCGCGACCAATGCTGGCTCGCGCTAATCGCATTCTGAAACCTTCTGAGTTTCGAATGGTAATGAACACTGGCGAACGAATGTCAACCAAGAACTTCGTATTTTTCTACAAACGGGATGTAACCCTAGGGGCATCCCGTTTTGGCTTTGTCGTGTCAAAAATGGTGGGTGGGGCCGTTGTGCGCAACTCAGTAAAACGTCGCCTTCGCGCTCAGAGCCGCTCATTGCTGCAAAGCGCCGTTGATCAGACTCCGTTTTGGTTTGTTGCAAGATGCCTTCCGGCCTCTGCAACTGCAGACTCAGCGATCATCTTTAGTGAAATGTCTAATGCCCTCGCAACTCTAAGCGCAAGGCAGGCTCGATGAAACTGGCAACAGTGGCGCAGTGGTTGGCACTGACTCCTAGAAATCTTGGTGTGGCTCTGATCGCCGGGTATCGAAAAGTCATTTCACCGCTTTATGGCGAGGTCTGCCGCTATTACCCCAGTTGCTCGGCCTATGGTCTTGGCCAGGTGCAGCAACGTGGGTTAGCTGTTGGGTCAGTGCTTGCGCTTTGGCGCATTCTTCGCTGCAACCCCTTTAGCCACGGCGGGGTAGACAATGTTCAACTGCGAGATCG
>CAIYTL010000188.1 GCA_903929105.1 uncultured Micrococcales bacterium
AATTGCTGCCCGAATTCGCGGCGAGGTGTGGGGCAGAGCCATCGGTTTCGATTCCCCCGTTCCTATGGGCGCAGCTTTTGTCGCAGCGGGGTTAGGTTTTCTTACCGAGGGCGAGACCGTGAGCGTTTATTTAGCAGACGGATGGGCCAGGTTGAGCAGTAGCAACGGCCACGTTTTAGCTAAAGTTGCTCGCAATCACTAACCGTTGGTGTTCATTAGCGAGGTCGCGGCCCGCTCAAGGTAGTCCCAGAGTTCTGCTTCATACAGAGGCGCAACCAAACCAGCCTTGACAGTGACATCGAGAGCGTTTCGCATGTGTTTCAACCAACGTTCTCGGGCATCGCGGTCGATTTTGTAGGCCATGTGTCGCATGCGCAGTCGAGGGTGACCACGAAGCTCTTCGTAATCACGAGGGCCGCCCCAATACTGTTCAAGAAAAAGTTGTAGGCGCTGCGCAGCAGCATTTAAGTCAGCGTCGTTGCCGCCATACATGGGCAATAAAACTTCGTCGCTAGCGATTCCTTCATAGAAAGTTTGCGCGATGAGTGCGAACGTCTCGCGCCCGCCAACAGCTTCATAGAGTGTCAAGGCAAACCAGCTGACTTTATCTATTTGCCAGTGTTGACGTTGATTACTGTGCTGTCGCTGGCAAGCTTGATGCCTGCCTCGTCGAGAGCGTGTTTGGCTGCTAGTCGCAATGCTCGGCCAACTTCGTCGGCTTTGCCAGCCTTGGTTCGTTGCACAACCCTAACCACGATTTGGTTGCCGTTTAGCACTTGGATTCCCCATGCCTCGGGCTTGTCAATCACGTTTTCTGCGTAGTCTGTGGCGACTGCGTTTGCGGCCTTTAGCAGCACATTTTGGGCGTTTGTTACGTCGGTGACGTAGTCGAGCGCGATGTCAAGCATGGCCCTCGACCAGCCTTGAGTGTGATTGCCGACTCGAATGACCTCACCGTTGCGAACGTACCAAAGCACTCCGTCGAAGTCTCGAACCTGGGTAACTCGCAACCCAACTGATTCGACAACACCGGTTACCTCGCCCAAGTTCACGGTGTCGCCAACGCCAAACTGGTCTTCAAACACAATGAAAAGACCTGAGATTAGGTCTTTAACTAAGCTTTGAGCTCCGAAACCAAGGCCGGCTCCAAGAATGCCCGCGCCGGTTGCCAGGGCGCTCATCGAGATTCCCAGCTCACTCAAAACGGCGCTGATTGCTACCAACGCTATTGACCAAGTAATGAAGTTGCGCATTACCGAACCCATGGTGCGCGTACGTTGAACGACGCGTTCCTGGTTAATCGGTGAAGCGAGGTCAAGCTGGCGGCGCGGCGCTTTCTTAGCTTTGATGCCGCTGACTAGCGAGCTAACTACGCGCTTGACCGATGCGAGCAGAATCCATCTTGCAAGCATCGCTCCAACGATGATCAGCACAATGCGAATCAACGAGTGCCAGTCGTTCCAAACGGCTCGAAACCAGTCAACGACAGCAATCAGAAAATCTAACATCAGGCCTCTTGAGCGTCGCGAGCCTGAGCGCGCAGTGCACGCTCGGTGGTTGCGAGGTTTTCAACCATGATGCGTCGCAACGCTGTGCGGTCGGTGAAATCGGTGTTTTCAAGCCATGCTTTGGTTTTGTCAGCCAGAAGCTGGTTAGCCAAAACAGCTGGATACAGGTTTACCAACAGGTAGTCAGCAATCTTGTAAGTCTTGGTGGCCCAAATTTCTGTTGCCTGCTCAAAGTAACGGTCAACATAGGGTTCGATCCATTTTGACTTCAAGACTCTAACGAAGCCGAGGCTCGCTGCGTTGACCAAGACGTTTGAAAGGTCATCAGTTTTGGTCATCTGATTCCAGGCAGTTTCTTTTGCTTTCGCATTTGGAATCGAAGCGCGCGCAGCAGCTGCGAATCGCTGACCGTTTGAAGTGTTGTCTTTAGCCAAGGCTTCGTCAATTTCAGCGTCGCTGTAGGCACCGGCTGCAGCTAGGCCTCCGATTAGCTCCCAGCGAAGGTCTTGGTCGATGGCCAAACCTTCAAGTTCGATGGTTTCGTTCAGCAGACCAAATAGTTTGGCTAACTGGTCATCGGTGCGAGCGAACTGGCAGAAGAACTTGGCAAACTGAAGTTGCGCATCTGAGCCAGATTCTGCTGCTTCGGTTAGTGACCAAATTGCGTCGGCAACATCTTCTAATGTCTCGACTCGAACTTCTGGTGCTACGAACTGGTGAGTTGCAGTCAAAAGTTGACGCAGCAGCGTCAGAATTGTGGTCGATTCGGTTTCGGTCGCAATGTTGGCAAGCACCAATTTGATAAATGCTCGCGCACCGGTCTCGGCATCGCGGGTTGCATCCCAGGCAGCGCCCCAAATGAGTGCGCGCGCTAAAGAGTCGTCGAACTTCGAAAGGTGCTCAACCGCAGCTTCGAATGACTGGTCATCCAACCGAATTTTTGTATATGCCAGGTCACCGTCATTGAGCAAAATGATTGCAGGGCGCTTCATGCCAACAAGTGCAT